>JASFIA010000021.1:0-11489 GCA_050122915.1 Desulfobacterales bacterium
AAAAGGCATCGGACGGCAGATGGTCGCCGCGGCAGAAAACCGTCTTCGAAAGGCTGGCTGCCCGAAAGTCAATCTCCAGGTAAGGGAAACCAACACGGATGCCATTGACTTCTATCGACAGATCGGGTTCGCAGTGGATCCGGTCATCAGTCTGGGAAAACGGCTGGTGTCAGACGAGCCGCCCAACACCCATTCATGAGTGGTGGGGGCT
Organism: Desulfobacterales bacterium; assembly: GCA_050122915.1. Classification (GTDB taxonomy): domain Bacteria; phylum Desulfobacterota; class Desulfobacteria; order Desulfobacterales; family UBA5852; genus CALNZV01. Next base: position 212 of record JASFIA010000021.1, read on the forward strand.
CGGTGGACTATCGGGAGGAGATCCCCAGTTCTCTGGGGCTTTATCTTTTAGGAAGGCTATCGTATAAGTCATGAGGGAATAGAGTCACTCTGGCCTTTCGAGCATTATGAACCAAGACTCAGGCCGAGCCGGCACGGATTTAATTTGGAAGCCCGTGAGGTGTGAAAATAGATCCATCCGCCGCAACGCCCCTTGCAGGCCCTGCTCCGGTCGCCGCCGCTGCCATGCCCACTGCCACAAGCTGACCTTTGTGCTTTCATTGCCTCCGAATCGCCCATCGAGCGATCGCTGAACCTGCCTGTCCGTTGATCGGGGAATCGCCGTTTTCTCTGCATAAAAAAGGATCGACCATGCCATTTGTCGCCATCAAGGCAAAAAAAGAAGGCCCGCTGGTACGCAAACACCCTTGGGTGTTTGCCAGCTCCCTGGCTCGAATTGACGGCGGACCCGGTCCGGGCGACACCGTGGACGTGCTGGGATCAAAAGGCACCGAATTTGGCAAAGGGGCTTACTCCCCCGCATCTCAGATCCGGATTCGCATGTGGACCTTCGATATGGGGGAGATCGTGGACCCGGCCTTCTTCCGACGTCGGATGGAAAGGGCTTTGGCCGCCAGAACAGAATTAAAACTGACCAAAGATGCCTCTGCCTGGCGGCTGATCAATGCCGAATCCGACGGTTTGCCAGGCCTGATCATCGACCTATATGGGGAGGTGGCTGTCTGCCAGTTTCTGACGTCGGGCAGCGAACGCTGGCGCGAGACGATCGTTGACCAACTGAACGCCGTGCTCAATCCGGTCTCGGTTTTCGAGCGCTCGGACGCTCCGGTTCGACAAAAGGAAGGGCTTAGCCCCCGAAACGGCTTTATTTGCGGGAAGGTGCCGCCGGAATTAATCGACATCCGGGAGCAAGGGCTCAAATTCCTCGTGGATATCCGCCAGGGACACAAAACCGGGTTCTACATCGACCAGAGAGAAAACCGGGCCATGGTCATGGCCCATGCGGCCGACAAATCCGTTCTCAACTGCTTTTCCTACTCGGGAGGCTTCGGTGTGGCGGCCCTGGCCGGCGGGGCCAGCGCGGTGACCAACATCGACATGTCGGCCAGCGCCATCGAGCTGTGCGAGAAGAATGCCGCCCTGAACGGCTTTGACGCCCATCGAGTCGAAAATATCGAGGGTGACGTCTTCAAGGAACTGCGAACCTTTCGCGACTCGGCCCGCCGGTTTGACATGATCGTACTCGATCCGCCGAAATTTGCCGATTCGCGCCACCAACTCCCCAACGCCTGCAGGGGATACAAGGACATCAATCTTCTCGCCGCAAAACTTCTAAATCCAGGTGGCTTGCTGTTCACCTTTTCCTGTTCGGGCCTCATGGACGCCGATCTCTTCCAAAAAATCGTATTCGATGCCGCCCTCGATGCCGGGAGGGATGTGCGAATTGTCCGGCGGATGACCCAGGGGGCCGATCATCCCGTCTCGCTTAACTTCCCGGAGGGCGCCTATCTAAAGGGGCTGCTGTGCCAGGTCTGGTAGCCCCCTCGGAAATGGGGCCCTGCAACCGATTGCGACGATTTTCTTGACAAACCGACCCGATCGGATGTAGGGGAACAATCATTGCCGAACGGTAATGGATACCGATTCTCTGGAACTGCCGGACGGGTTGCCGACCGACAGACGCCCCTTTCGGTGGATCGACGATCCGTTAGCTGATCCGTTGCCCCTGTTTAACCCCATTAATGGCAGCAGGGGGGCGGCGCGGCAAACGCCCCACATCATCCCACTTTCCTCACCGGCGCGGGTTTCCCCGAAGCTATAGCTGTGCATATCGATCCGGAACCCATGGTGCTGCATGCCTCCACCCTATTTGCATACCGCATTGTTGAAAGGAGGATCAGGACTATGGATGTCAACCGCAGGGAGTTTATGCAGCTGACCGGCGCCGCCGCTGCGGCCGTCTCGGTCAGTGGCCTGGGGTTCAGTCTCGCCCCGGCCAAAGCCCACGCCCAGACCTTGAAAATCAGCGAGGCCAAAGAAACGAGCACCATCTGCTGCTATTGCGCAGTGGGGTGCGGGGCCATCGTTCACACCAGCCTCAAGGGTGACGGACGCGTCGTCAACATTGAAGGCGATCCCGATCACGTCATCAATCGTGGAGCCCTCTGCTCCAAAGGCGCCTCCCTTTCTCAACTGGTGGAAAACGACATGCGGACCACCGAACCCCTGTACCGTGCCCCCAATGCCACCGAGTGGAAACAGGTGTCATGGGACTGGGCTCTCGAGCAGATTGCCGATCGGGTTGCCAAAACCCGTGATGCCAGTTTCGAGGCGAAGAACGGCAAGGGGCAAATCGTCAACCGCACCACCGCGATCGCCTCCGTCGGCAGCGCCGCATTAGACAACGAGGAGTGCTGGCTCTACCAGTCACTGCTCAGAGCCATGGGGCTGGTGTACGTCGAACACCAGGCCCGTATCTGACACAGCGCCACTGTTGCGGCTCTGGCAGAGTCGTTCGGACGCGGTGCGATGACCAATCACTGGATCGATCTCAAAAACAGCGACTGCATCCTGATCATGGGAAGCAATGCCGCTGAAAACCACCCCATTTCCTTCAAATACGTGACAGAGGCCCAGCAGAAAGGGGCCAAACTGATCAGTGTCGACCCCCGGTTTACAAGGACCTCGTCCAAGGCGGACATCTACGCCCCCTTGAGATCGGGAACCGACATCGCCTTTCTCGGCGGATTGATCAAGTACATTCTCGAAAACGATCTTTACAACAAGGACTACATCGCCGCCTACACCAATGCGCCGTTCATCGTCAAATCGACATTCGGCTTCGACGACGGGCTGTTCACGGGATACGACAAGGAGAAGCGCTCGTACGACAGCAGCCAGTGGGCCTTTGAAACCGACGATAACGGGGTCCCGAAAATGGACCGCAGCCTCGAGGACGAGCACTGTGTCTTTCAGCTGCTCAAATCCCATTTCTCACGCTACGACATTCCAAAGGTGTCCATGATCACCGGAACGCCTGAAGCCCTGATCAAAGAGATCTACGCCGCATACGGAGCCACGGGCGCCAAGGGCAAGGCTGGAACCATCATGTACGCCATGGGCTGGACCCAGCACACGGTGGGCACTCAGAACATTCGGACCATGGCCATCATTCAGGAGCTCCTGGGCAACATGGGGGTCGCCGGCGGCGGGGTGAACGCTCTGCGCGGGGAATCCAACGTTCAGGGATCGACGGACCACTGCCTGCTCTGGCACATCTGGCCCGGCTACCTCAAGACCGCAAGGGCGAGCAACACCACCCTGGCGGCGTATAACGAGACGTGGACGCCGCTCAGCAAAGACCCCTTGAGCGCCAACTGGTGGCAAAACTATCCCAAATATTCCGTGAGCTTCCTGAAATCCATGTTCGGAGAGGCCGCCTCGGCCGACAATGACTTCGGCTACCCGTGGATGCCGAAGGTGGACGATGGGACGGCCTATTCCTGGCTCGACATCTTCGATGCCATGTACGACGGCAAGATCAAAGGCTTCTTTGCCTGGGGCCAAAACCCGGCCTGCAGCGGCGCCAACTCTGCCAAGACACGGAAAGCGCTAGAAAAGCTCGACTGGATGGTCAATGTCAATCTCTTCGACAACGAAACCGGCTCTTTCTGGAAAGGACCCGGCGTGGATCCTGCCGCAGTTAAGACCGAGGTCTTTTATCTGCCGGCGGCGGCCTCCGTGGAGAAGGAGGGCAGCATCACCAACAGCGGGCGCTGGATGCAGTGGCGCTACCAGGGGCCCAACCCCCTGGGCAACAGCCGCCCCGACGGCGACATCATCCTGGAACTGGGTGAAAAGCTCAAGGCGCTCTATGTCAAGGGCGGAACCTTTCCCGAACCCATCGTCAACCTCAAGTGGGACTATCGAACCGGCAGTGCCTACGATTCCCACAAAGTGGCCAAGGAAATCAACGGCTACTTCCTGAAAGACGTCACCATCAAGGACAAAACCTACAAGGCCGGGACCCTGGTGCCCAGCTTTGCGTTTCTGCAGGCCGACGGGTCGACCTCTTCGGGCAACTGGCTCTACTGCAACAGCTACACCGAAAATGGCAACATGGCCGCCCGACGGGGCCAGGAAGATGCCCCCAACAAGATCGGGCTCTACCCGGAATTCGCCTGGTGCTGGCCGGTGAACCGTCGGATCATCTACAACCGTGCCTCGGTCGACCTGAAAGGCCAACCCTGGGACACGGAGGACTGGGTCATCAAATGGACTGGGGACAAATGGGTCGGCGACGTGCCGGACGGCGGCTGGCCGCCGCTTGAAAGTCTGGAGACCCCCAACCCAAAGAGCAAATACGCCTTCATCATGCGCAAGCACGGCCACGCCCAGATCTTCGGGCCCGGCATGAAAGACGGCCCTTTTCCCGAGCACTACGAAGCCCTGGAGTGCCCACTGGAAAAGAATCCCATGAACGCTCAGCTCATGAGCCCGGTGGCACCGGTCTTCGGGGGAAAAGCCGACGCCTATGCTACCTGCGATCCCCGGTTTCCCTTTGTGGGAACCACCTACCGGGTTTCCGAGCACTGGCAGACGGGATTAATGACTCGCTACCAGCCCTGGCTGCTGGAGACCCAGCCCCAGATGTTCGTGGAGATGAGCGAGGAGCTGGCCAAGCTGCGGGGAATTCAAAATGGCGAACGGGTGATTGCCAAATCCGCCCGCGGCAATGTCGAGTGCACCGCCATCGTCACCAAACGCTTCAAACCCTTTGACCTCGGAGGCGTCCTTGTCCACCAGGTAGGTTTTCCCTGGCACTACGGATGGCGCTGGCCGGAAGACCACTTGGAAGACAGTGCGAACCTGTTGACGCCGTCCACGGGCGACCCCAACACCCGCATTCCAGAAACCAAGGCCTTCATGGTCAACGTCGAGAAGATATAAGGGAGGTGATCAGATGGCCAAGTCGTTTTTGATCGATACGACATTGTGTACGGGATGCAGGGGGTGCCAGATTGCCTGCAAGCAATGGCACGACCTGCCTGCAGAAAAAACCATGAACCACGGCAGCTATCAGAACCCGATGGACCTGACCTTCGACACCTACAAGCTGGTCAGAATGCAGGAGAAAGAGATTGACGGCAAGCTCCGGTGGCTCTTCTTCCCCGATCAGTGCCGCCACTGTCTGGAGCCGCCATGCCGGGATACGGCCGGCGATCCCGAGGCCATATTCAAGGATACGGCCACGGGCGCGGTGATTTTCACCGCCAATACAAGCCAGCTGATATCGGAAGACATCATCGAAAGCTGTCCGTACAATATCCCCCGGAAAGCGACCGAACAGGACACCCTGGCCAAATGCGACATGTGCCTCGATCGGGTTCAAAACGGACTGCAGCCGGCTTGCGTCAAAACCTGCCCCACCGGGGCCATGAACTTCGGCGATCGTGATGAGATCGTCGCTCTCGCCAAGGACCGGCTGGCCACCGCCAAGAAAAAATATCCTGGGGCGGTGCTACTGGACCCGGACGACGTCCAGGTCATTTACCTGGTGGGATTCCCGCCGGAAAACTATCATGATACGGCCGTTGCCTCTTCAGGCCGCCGCGGAATGACCCGTAAGGTGGCCATGAGGAAGCTGTTCCGCCCGCTGACCGGTTTCACCAACGGTCTCCGGACAGGCTGACATTCCATAGACCCCCAACCCGGAGGAGGCCGGCACGCCCGGCTTCCTCCGGTGTTTCCATGGAGCGAGCATCTGTGAATTGCGCCTCACCGACACCGGAGCAAATTCGAAAGGCTGTGCTACAGCTGAATGATTCCAAGCCCGACTACGCACCGATTCTGGACTTCTACAGTGAAATTTTCGTGGCCCAGGAGCAATCCCGTGCCACCCTTCATTTCGAACCGACGCGTCCATCAGAAGAAATGGTTCGGTTGAAGACCTCGGAAGGCTTCCCTTTGATCGACATATCGGCCTTTCAGCTGGACATCGACGCCGGCAGCATCCTGCTGTCGTCCCTCTGTCGGCTGGCCCAGTCCATCGGCGGCACCGTCGGACCCGCCGCCGGGAATCTACTGAAAGCTCTCCACAACCAGAGCGTATCGCCACGGGACTTGTTTTTCGGCCTGCTTGAAAAGGAGGGATTCGATCTGGGCGAGATGGCCCGCACGGCGGGCATCGATGCCGAGCCCGCCGCCTTTCTGACCTATCACAGCATCCGGCCGTCTCTGGTTCACTGCGCTGGCCATTTGGCCGAAGCCATCGATTTAAACAAATGGAAGCGAGGGTCCTGCCCGGTCTGCGGCAGCCCGCCGGTGCTGTCCGTTCTCAGGGATTTAGGAGAACGCCATCTCATCTGCAGTTTTTGCTGGTATGAATGGCCAACGCCGCGCCTTTTTTGTCCATTCTGCGAAACCAATACCAGTGGGTCTCACCACCATTTCACCGAACAGGACCGCCCTGGCTGTCGGGTGGATCTGTGCAATCACTGCCGGAAATACATCAAGACATCGGATCTCCGTGAAAAAAGAGGCCTCTTTTATGCCCCCCTGGAACAGATTTCCACCCTGCACCTGGATATCAAGGCACAGGAATTGGGCTATGAGAGCGGCGTCGGTCCCTCCCTCCCCACCGGCACCCCCTGACCGTTCCCACATTGCGTCACCGGATTTCTTTCCCGACAGCCCCTTGATGGGAGACCACGGGCATGGCTATCGTCGGATTCGCAGCTGGAGACACCCAATACCCCCCACGGGCCCTTCCCCCTCCGAAAGGCCAATCCTATGAGGATCAATTGCACTCAAAGAGAATCTGGTTATACTAATGAGGGACTCGCAATCTCATCGGGGCAGGAGCTTTGGGGGAATGATCATCCATGACGACACCCATCCGGCAGACTTCGCCGATTTCGGCATCAGTATCCCAGTATCCAACAGCAGGACCCAGGCCACTTTCGATCACCTGATTCGACATCCCCGCATCGGCCCCCTGGCCCATCGATGGCACCTGCCCAGGGTCGAGGAGTCCCTCGATCGAGAGGACTTGAGGCGTGTGCATAGCGCCGACTATGTCGAACGCCTCTTCGGCGACGGACTCGCCGGGGAGATCATCCGTACCTACGAACTCATCGGCACCGACGGCGAACCCTTTCGATACCATCCCGAACAGGCTAGGCTGCCCCTTGTCCATCTTTTTGAACGCATTCTATACAAGGCCGGGGGAACCGTTCAGTGTTGCCGTGTCGCTATGGAGAACGGGTTTTGCTATTACTTCGGCGGCGGCATGCACCATGCTCAGGAATCCTACGGGAAGGGATTTTGTCTGGTCAACGATATCGTGATCGCCATCCGCAAACTGCAGGCGGAACGCCGGATTCGATCCGCATGGGTCATCGATGTGGACGCCCATAAAGGTGACGGCACCGCGGCCCTCACCCGAAACGACCCGTCAATCACCACCCTCAGTATCCATATGGCTGCCGGCTGGCCCCTGGACGGACCGAAGCGCCTCCCGGATGGGAGCTTCAATCCCTCCTTCCTGCCCAGCGACGTGGATATCGGCATCGCCCCCGGAGAGGAATTCGCCTATCTGGAACGACTCGAAGAGGGGCTCGCCCGCCTCGACGCCGGCAGCCGCCCGGATATCGCCGTCGTGGTCGGCGGCGCCGACCCCTACGAAAAGGACACTCTACCCTCCGCCCGGGATCTGAAGCTCTCCCTTTCCCAATTGCTGGAAAGGGACGTCGCCGTCTACCGGTTTCTAACGGATCGAGGAATCCCCTATGCAGGACTCATGGCCGGGGGTTACGGGGATCATTCCTGGGAGGTCTATGCCCAGTTTCTCGAATGGGCGCTGATGCGGCGCCTGACCGAAAGCGGCGTCTTCGACCCACTGCCGGAAGCAGCGCCCTCCCCCATAGCGCCATGAATTACTCCGTCGTCATCCCGGCCTTCAACGAGGAACATTACATCGGAGCGACTCTCCAGGCCCTTCGCCGGGCCATGACCCCTCTGCCCTACAGCGGGGAAATCATCGTCACCGACAACCGATCCACGGATCGCACCCCCGAGATCGCCCGGGAATTCGGGGCCAAGGTGGTATACGAGTCGATCAATCAAATTTCCCGGGCCCGGAACGCTGGCGCCGCCCAAGCAGGCGGTCAGCTTCTCGTCTTCGTCGACGCCGACACCCTGGTGCCCCCGACATTGCTCAGAACGGTGATCGACCGGTTGACTATCGGCACCGTGGGCGGAGGGGGAGCGACCATCCTGCCGGACCGGGCACTGCCGCGCCTTCCCGCTGCAGGACTTCACGTATGGAACCGCCTGTCAACAGCCCTTGGGATCGCCGCCGGCAGCTTCATATACTGCAGAATGGATGGGTTTCGATCCATTGGCGGCTTCGACGACCGCCTCTATGTGGCGGAGGAATTCTTTTTTTCCCTGCGCTATCGCCGGTGGTGCCGCCAGAAAGGGCTATCCTTCGAGGTTATTCGGGATCAGCCGGTCATCTCCTCGGCCCGCAAGATAGACTGGTATTCACCGGCCCAATTTTTTCTCATGGGGGCTGCAATGGTGGCCTTCCCTATCGTGATGCGCTTCAAGCGCCTGTGCCGTTTCTGGTATCGTCGCCCACCGGCCGGGGTTTGACGGAGCGCCCGGCTCTTTGATAAAATACTTTCATCTTCCCTCACCGATTGCACGTTGACGATCCTCGCCTGCTACCGCCTACCGTATTCCGCCCACCCGTTTAACCGAAAGGAGGACCGGCATGCTGGTAAAAATCTTCATCAAAAGACGATTCAAGAAAGGCAAGGTCAATGAAATCCGGGCGCTACTGAAGGAATTTCGATCCGGCGCCATGAATCAGCCAGGGTATGTGTCGGGTGAAACCTATGTGTCCTATGACGACCCCCAGGATGTGGTGGTCATCGGCACCTGGGCCAGCATGGAGAGTTGGGAGGCCTGGCGGAAAAACCCAGCCCGCAAGGAGTTCGAAGAAATGCTGGCCATCTACCAGGAGCAGCCCACGGAATATCAGCGATATGTCCTCGGAGCACCCCTGGAAACGTGACCCTGCGCTCCCCTGCGGCGTCGACGGCGTGGCGTGACGCTCAGCGGTTCAAGCGGCATAGGATCGGCCCGAGGCCGGCGCCGGGAGGCAGACCCAAAGCGACGCCTCATTCGTCGAAAGCGGTGCAATGCCCCCCGGTTCCGAACGCTGATCGCCATCCTTTGATTGCCAATCCGGCTTTAAGCCGTATGTTTTCTTGTGGTTTCACTTGAATCGTTCCACTCTCCGGGACATCGCGCGAGTGGATCACGGGAAGGGCCCATATCCCGGAGCACGTCAACCTAACCGATCCGACGCCGGTTTAGCAAGGAGCGTACACCGTGAAGAATCTGCTGTTTTTGACCATTGCATGCGTGCTTGTCGTCGCCTGCGCATCGATCGGCAGGGAGTCGTCGAGACCTGCCGAAGCCGTTGCCGATGCCTATGGCATTAAACGTTTCCATGAGGTTTCAGCCGTAAAATACACCTTCAACGCCCAAGTGGGGGACAAGCGCCTGGCACGCTCCTGGGTCTGGCATCCTCCGGAGGATCGGGTCGATGCTGTCGACGGCGACGGCAGGACCTTCTCCACCTACACCCGATCGGCAGTGATCTCGGGCGGGACGGAAGACCAGAAGGACCTCGATGCCAAGTACATCAACGATCGTTACTGGCTGTTCTTCCCCTTTCACCTCGTCTGGGATGGACAGGCGGAGATAGTGGACGCCGGCCAGCAAGCGGCGCCCATCGGCAAGAAGCCATTTCGCCGTCTCGTCGTCAGCTACCCATCCACGGGCGGCTACACGCCGGGGGATGTCTATGAAGTGTTTCTTGACGACCGCTATCGCCTGGTTGAATGGATCTATCGAAAGGGCGGAGCAGCGGCCCCCACCCGGACCGCCACCTGGGAGGATCACCGGCAGGTCGGTCCCCTCGTCTTCTCACTGACCCATCGAGGCCCCACGGAGGATTTTCGGATTTGGTTCACGGATGTCGCCGTCCGGTTGAAAGGTGACGATCGGTGGCTGACCCCCGAAGGATAGTCCGCGGGCTTCCCTGACACCGCCTCTTCACCGCAACGATCGGATCTAACAATGACAGGTTTCCTTGCCGTTGTTGACGATATCGTATTGTCCCATAGCTCCCGAGGCATGGATCGCTTGGCTCCCGCCCTGGCCCCGGGCTGGTGCAAGCGCGGCGGCGATCTGATTCTCGGCCACCCGGGGACCGTCCTCATTGGGACCGGCTTCCCGGTAGGAAAAACATTCGAAACCGACGGACCCGTCGGGGCCGTCGCCCTCTACCATGTGCTCGAGAGCACCGGCCATCGGCCGATTATGGTCTGCGGCCCCCCCCTGTCGCGGTTGCTTGCCGATGGATTCGCCCTCTATGAGCTGCCCATCAACGATCGGGACGGCACCATGCCCGTCGTCGATCGGATTCTGAAAGAAACGCCCCCGTCCCTCGTCGTCTCCATCGAACGCCCCGGAGTGGCCTTGGACGGGCGATACTACAACATGAGACGGCAGGACATCACCGATCGCGTCGCCAAGTTCGATCTGCTCCTGGAACAGTCCCCATGCCCCAGCCTCGCGGTCGGCGACGGCGGCAATGAAATCGGGATGGGGTCGATGGCGGAGCACCTTGCCGAACTTCCCATCATCCCTTCGGCCGTTTCAAGCGACGTGCTGGTGATTTCGACGGTTTCCAACTGGGGCGTCTACGGCATCATCGCAGAGATGAGCATCCGGTTGAAAACCGATCTCTTTGCCGGCTTGGACATCGACGGTATCTTTGACTTCCTTGTGAGCGGAGGCGCCGTGGATGGGGTCACCTGTTCGGCCGCCATTTCAGAAGACGGGTTTCCCATAGAGGTCGGGCAGTCCATCATCGACCGGCTTCGGTCTTATGTTGTCGGCCGGATTGCTCCATCGACGGAAAATGAAACCCAGATGCGCAGTGGTCCGCTCCGCCGCCGGCGGGCTTGCTCTAAACGACACCCCCCCTAAAGGAGGAATCCCCTTGAACCGATATCTGCTTTGTGCCATCGCCTGGATCTTGGCGCTCATGGCCGCCGGCCCGGCCTGTGCCGACAGCGGCATCATCAGCGTCAAAAGCGCCTTTGCCGTCGACGAGACTGTCGAGCGCCTCACGGCCGCTCTGGAAGCAAAGGGCATGACCGTCTTTCTGACCGTCGACCATGCCAAGGGCGCCCAAT
>JASFIA010000022.1:0-11378 GCA_050122915.1 Desulfobacterales bacterium
CGTTCCTGAGCGAAAACCGTTTTGGCATTTCGCAGTAGAACCGGGTCGGCCGATTCATCGTTTGCTTCGGCCACGGCAATGGTCAGCCGCTGTTGTAATTCGTCGAGTGCATTGATCGTCTCTTCGATCAGTTTTTGGGGAAAAAGTCCTAAGCCAGCGTTAATGTCCGAGACCACCATGAAGTCGTCGTTCTCCAGTCGACGGACCACGAAAACCGGCCGATTGTGGCTCGCCACGTAGAGACACCTTGGCGATACAAGGCTTATTCCAATGACGGCGATCTGCCCGCCGGTTTGGACAATCTGACGGACTGCAGCAACAAAGGCCATCTGATCCAGCTCTGTCGACGTGCGATTTCGTACCCGGTGGTACACATTGAAATCGATGGATCGGCTGCAGATGGCGATGTCGACCATATCCTTTTCCACCTGCCGGCGTACTCGGCTGAATTCTCGCTGCGCAGCCTGTAGCTGCCAACGGTTTCTAGAAAGCTTCGAAGCCGTGCTTCTACGCGACTGTCAAACTGACCGTTCAGGGCAATGGCCCTCTGGCGCCGGGCATCCATGAACGGGTGGGCATTTTCTACCGTAACCGCCGACTGCATGGCCCACCGACCGTGGGCTATGATCGGTGTGGCGAGGTACCGAAGGAGCAGCGGATCGGTTCTGCCATGCACAAAAAAAGGCACAGTCGACGGCCCCCGTCCCTTCGAATCCTCAACCGGGGGTGAAAAAAGACTCTCCTCCTGCAAGAAGCTCAAGGCGGCCGCCCCTGCACGTCCGTAGACATTGAGGCCTTTCTCGACAGCATATAAAGTGCGCCAGTCAACCGGGATGGATCGCTGAGACGGGGGCCATAGCGTATCCAACATGCGGTCCATCGCCTCGGCAATGGCGGGATCGCCCGCCAGACGACTCAGCAGCGCGGCATCGAGCAAACGAAACACACCGCCGATACCGTCGCGGTCGTAGTCGTCGGGCACTCGAACCTCGGTATCGACCAGACACTGCCAAAGTTCCCTTAAGGCGTTGGGGGGTTTGGGGGCGTGGAGGGGGGAACGGTGACGAAGTCGTTTGATTCTCGCCCCTGCACGGGTGGCCTCAAACACCTCGTCGAAAGCGGCAAGGATATCCGCATCGGATGAGGCCACCACGCCATTTTGTCGTCTGCGGCGGATGGTGTCGGCCAGTGCGCTTCGGATAAGCGTCTGGATTGCCAGCGGAGACAGGTCGTAAGCTGTGATCAAAGACCCGATCAGCGTGGAAAGATCTTTTCTTGATCGGATGCGGCATCCCGGTTTCTGCTCGACCCGCCCAACAGATCCCGGAACCAGACTGAACGCCAGCTCTCTTTCCAGTTCGACCAGTGCATCGAAACCCGGTGGCTTTGACGCAATGCTGTCTGGAGGTGGATCGAATCCCTCGAAAGCCAGCAGACGTCGCTGCTGTCTCGTCAGGTCGGAGTCAGTTGCTTCCAAGCCCATTGCCCGAAGCAGGATGGCTTCATGACGCGAATAGAGCGCATCGGTCCCCAGGACATCCAGCAACTGCACCACGGAGCCCAGAGCCTTCCGGAGCCGGATCGGTTCGCGGTCGTCTCCGAACATGCCGATGCCGGTGCTGTCCGGTGCCCGGTAGATGATCGCCGACATGGCGGTCAGCAGTCGGGTCAAACTGTTGCCGGCGCCACCGAAATACGCCACGATACCGCACATTAAAGACAACTCCCGTCGTTGTTTGTGGATCGATTAGCCGAATGCGGCATATGTTCAGCAACGGCTTTCATCTGCGCTGCGGGGTCGGCAAGCGGCCGCATCCATCAAGCACTGTAGAGGTTGCCACTCAAACCCCATTTCTGGCCGGGACGGATGAAGTGGCAGGCCACAGTATGTCCGCTATGGATCGGGAGCAGGACTGGTTCCTCTTCGCTGCAAATGGCTTGGGCAAATGGGCAACGGGTCCGGAAACGGCATCCCGAGGGTGGGTTGATGGGGCTCGGCACATCACCTTCCAGCATGATCCGTTTGCGTTTCAAGGTCGGATCCGGAACCGGAACCGCCGATAGCAGGGCTTCCGTATAAGGGTGCAGCGGTCGAGCGTATAAGGCATCGGTAGCCGCCGTCTCCACGATCCTACCCAAATACATGACCGCCACTCGACTGGAGATGTGCTTGATGACGCTCAAGTCGTGAGCGATGAAGAGATAAGCGAACCCGAACCGAGACTGTAGATCTTCCAGCAGATTGATGACCTGGGCTTGAATGGACACGTCGAGCGCCGATACCGCCTCGTCGCAAACGATGAGCTTGGGATCGAGGGACAAGGCACGGGCAATACCGATGCGCTGGCGCTGTCCTCCGCTGAACTCGTGCGGATAGCGCTGCATGTGATCCGGACTAAGCCCCACCGTCCGCATGAGCTCGCCGACCCGCTCCCGCTGCTTGGCGAAACTCATGCCGAAGTGAATGTAAAGCGGCTCACCGATGATGCTTTCCACCGTCATCCGTGGGTTCAGCGAGGCGTAAGGATCCTGGAAAATGATCTGCATGTGCTGGCGGACTCGGCGCAATTGTTCTCGGCTCAAACTGAAGATATCCATCCCTTCGAAGCGGACTTCGCCCTCGGTAGGTGACATCAGCCCCAGCACCACGCGGCCCGCAGTGGTCTTTCCACATCCCGACTCCCCTACAAGCCCTAAAATCTCACCAGTCTTCATGGAAAAACTGATCCCATCCACGGCCTTCACCTGGTCCACCACTTTGGAGAAGATGCCGCCACGGATCGGGAAATACTTCTTCATATCCTTGACTTCGAGAAGATAGTCGTTCGATCCGCTCATGACCGTATCCTAAGTGAAATATGGGCTTTTTTCATCATTGTATTTGAAGCACCGCACCCTGTGACCCCCTCCCAGATCTTCCAGCCGCGGCTCCTCGGTCCGGCAGAAATCCTGCGCATATTTGCACCGGGGATGAAACCGGCAGCCTGTGGGGAAGTTCAATGGATTGGGCACCGTACCGTGGATGACTTCCAACCGGCGTTTCCGGGTGTCGGTGAGTCGCGGGATGGAGTCGTACAGGGCTTGGGTGTAGGGATGCTTCGGATGCTTGAAGATCGTCACCACATCAGCATATTCCACGGCCTTTCCGGCATAAGCCACAACCACGTCGTCCGCCACCTCGGCCACCACCCCCAGGTCGTGGGTGATCATCATCACCGACATGCCGAATTCTTCCTTGATGCGGCGAATCAGATCCAGGATCTGAGCTTGGATGGTGACGTCAAGGGCTGTCGTGGGCTCGTCGGCAATGAGCAAGTCCGGCTCGCAGGCCAGCGCCATGGCGATCATGGCGCGCTGGCGCATGCCTCCGCTCATCTGGTGGGGATATTCGTCGATTCGCTTTTCAGGAGAAGGAATGCCCACGTGCCGGAGGCTCTCAACAGCCTTTTTGCGGGCCTCGGATTTGTCGAGATGCTGGTGCTGGATGATGGCTTCGCAGATCTGGTTGCCGATGGTGAAGACCGGATTGAGAGAAGTCATGGGCTCTTGAAAGATCATGGCGATCTCGTCACCCCGGATCCTGCGCATTTCAGCCGGCGTTTTCTTCAGCAAATCGGTGCCCTTGAACCAGATTTCTCCCTGCACGATCTTTCCGGGGGGCCGCGGTATCAACTGCATGACCGACAGTGCCGACACGCTCTTGCCGCAGCCGGATTCCCCGATCACACCCAGGGTCTTGCCGCGTCCGATGGCCAGATCCATGCCGTCCACGGCCCGTGCGACGCCCTCATCCGTATGGAAGTGGGTCTTCAGATCTTTGATCTCCAGTAGCGGCGCTTCCAACTGTGCTTCCTTTCCGCCGTCTTCCCCTCACTCACCCCGCAGCCTGGGGTCGATCATGTCCCGGATGCCGTCACCCAAGGTGTTGAAGGCAAGAATCGTTATCAGAATGCTGAGTCCGGAGTAAACGGAGATGCCCGGGGCATTTATCAGCACGTCCACGCCCTCCCGGATCATGTTGCCCCAGGTAGGGGTGGGCGGCTGAACTCCCAGGCCGATAAAAGCGAGGTTGGCCTCCAGCCGAATGGCAACACCGACCCATAGAGTGGCGGCTACCAGCAGTTCACCGAAGATGTTGGGAAAAATGTGGCGGACGATGATGCGCGGCACCTTGGCGCCGATGGCCTGTGCTGCGACCACGTATTCGCTGCCCTTGAGTTTGAGGAGCTGGCCGTGGGAAAGCCGAGCGAAACGGGGTGTCATGACGATGGCGATGGTGATGATCAGGTTGACCAGGTTCGAACCCAGAACGGCTGTGACGGCAATGGCCAGTATCAGGTCCGGGAAACACATGAGCACATCCACGGCCCGCATGATCAGCGTCTCGGTTTTCCCGCCGTAATAGCCGGCCACCATCCCCATTCCGGTCCCCACGATCAGGCCCGCCAAAACGGATAGGATGCCGATAATGAGCGACACCCGACTGCCCCAGATGATGCGGGATAGTACGTCCCGGCCGAAATCGTCAGTGCCCAGCCAATGGTCCGCGCTGCTGGGGCTGAGCCGCGATACCGCATCCTGCTCGAGGGGATCAAAGGGAGAGAGGATCGGCGCAAAGACGGCCACCAGCAGAATGACCACAGCCATGACGCCGCCGAACATCGCCGTCCGGTTTCGCCGAAAAGCCGCCCACATACGGCGCTTTTGGGAAACCGGAACGGGCATACCGCCGTCGGCGACGCCGAATTCGGTTACTTCTGCCATAACCATTCCTCGCGGCGTTAATCGCCATCCACAGTCATGCAGGGCAAACGGGGTCCCGCCTGCCACCTCGTCAATCGTATTTGATCCGCGGGTCGATAAAACCGTAGATGAGGTCCGTCACCAGGTTGATCAGAACCACCATCACTGCATAGATGACCATCACGGACTGAAGGGTCGTATAGTCCCGCTGCTTGATGGCGCCCACCATGAGCTTGCCCAGCCCGGGTCTGGAAAAGACGATCTCCACCATGACCGACGAGCCGATCAAAACAACCGCATAGAGGCCGCCCAGTGCCACGATTGGAATTAGAGCGTTCCGCAGAACGTGCTTGTAGAGAACCAAGCGCTCCAGCACACCCTTGGCGTGGGCCGTACGTACGTAGTCCTCCCGCAGCACGTCCAGGATAGCGGAGCGGGTCATTCGGGTCACGTATGCCGTCATGAGCAGACCCAGCGCCAGACCTGGCAGTACCAGGTGCCTTAGGTTGTCTTTTAGATCCCAGAAATCACCGCCCCCGACGACCGGGAAAATGGGGAAGATAATCGAAAAAACCAAGATCAGGAGGATGCCCAGATAAAAGGCTGGCACCGACAAGCCCAGAAGGGAGAAGATTCGGTTGAAGTAGTCGATGAAACTGTTTCGCTTTACCGCTGCGGATATGCCCAGGGGGACTCCCAGGATGTATCCGAAAAGAATGGCGCAGCAGGTCAGCATCAAGGTATAGGGCAGTACCTGCACTACCTGCCGGGCAACGGAATAGCCCGTGATGGCCGAGATGCCGAGGTCGCCGGTGACCAGCTGGCCCAGGAACCTGACGTATTGGAGCCATATGGGATCGTTGAGTCCCAGCTTCTCCCGCAGGGCATCCACGGCCTCCTTGCTGGCATAGTCACCGAGGGCGGCCACCGCCGGATCCCCCGGCAGCACTCGAACGACCACGAACACCAGTGTCAGTACGATGAGCAGAATCGGGATGCTCTGAAGGATACGCCGAACCGCATATTTGAACACGGCAGTCCCCCCTAATGCCGGGTCGCATCAAGAATTCAGGAGCCGTCGCCAGCCGTGGCATGTCCGCAACACGCCGTCTTCAACTCTACTGGATTCTCGTTTTCTTTCGAGACCCGGTGCGGCCTGTTCAGGCCGCACCGCTCCGATGATTGGGTTAGTGGGCCAAAATACGGGTTTTCTCAGTGATCTGAGGTGAATAGGTCTGCCAACTGAATTCCAGTGGATGGCCCAGGTCGACATAGGACTTCATGGGAAAGGCGTACTTGAGACGGATCATGGGAACGACGGCCACGTTCTTGAGGAGTTCTAGCTGGGCCTCCTTCCACAGAGCGACCTGCTTCTCGCCGTTGAGTTCGAATCGCGCCGCCTCGATCACTTCGTCAATGGTATCCACCTTCCCGTCCCCGTCCGCGTCCACAGCGCCGTAATGGGAGAAATTGGTGTCCGGCTTAGCGCCTTTCACCACCTCGGAGGCGCTGTGATAGAAACGCGTCAGGAAAACATCGGAATTGGGCCGCCAGCAAGCGTAGTAGACCAAAGGGCTCGCATCCTGGCGGATCAAGCTGTGGAACGAGGAATGATCCACCACCTTGAGCTTCATATCGATGCCGGCCTTCTTGACCTGGGCCTGAAGGGCCACGAGGGGCTTGCGGTAACTTGTGGCCAGTTCGCTGATGATGACCTCGAAGCTCAGGTCGGACACACCCGCCTCCTTGAGCAGAGCCTTGGCCTTCTCGATATCTCCTTCGTACACCACACCGGCGGCTTCCACCTCTTCCTTCGTCAACGCACCTGCAGCTGGCGGGGCCATCGCAGCGGAGTAGATGGGCACGGCGAGGCTCTCGCCCATGAAGGCAGCAACCTCCGATCGATTGATGGCGTAAGCGAGTGCCTGGCGAACCCGTATATCCTTGAAGATCTCGTTGGCCATGTTGAAATGGAGCATCTGGGTTTCACAGGGGCCGAAGGTGGTGACCGACACTTCAGGGAAAGTACTGACCTTGTCGACCCATTTGCTTTCGTTCAGACCCTCGATGATGTGGAGTTCGCCCGTGCGCAGCCCAAATTCTCTGGAGCTGACATTTGGCATGTACTTGATGATCACCTTTTGCAAGATCGGATTGCCGCGAAAGTAGTTGGGATTGGCAACCAGCGTGATTTCCTGGCGGGGGTTGTAGGCCTCGAAGATGAAAGGGCCGGTGCCGATGGGATGGATTTGAAACCAGTCGTTGCCCATCGCTTCGATGGCTTTCTTCGGCACGATGAACCCCCCGGCATAGTTGGCGAACTTTGCCAAAAACAGCGAATTGGAAATGGGCTGTTCGATATCGATTTGCACCGTGTAAGGGTCCACGGCCTTGAATTGAATGCCGGTGTACTCTCCGGCATAGGAAGAAACGTCGGGATTGGCGGCTCTTTCGAGGGAATAGACCACATCCTCAGCGGTTAGTTCATAGCCCTCCGGCTCTTTGGGAAACGGATGGAACTTCACGCCTTTCCGCAGCTTGAAGGTCCAGGTCTTTCCGTCTGCCGATTTTTCCCAGCTTTCGGCCAGATCCGGTTCCACGTCGACCTGATCGCCGGGAGGATAGCGGACCAGACCGTTGAATATGGGATCCACAGTGGATCGATCCACGGTAGTGGTGGCCCGATGGGGATCAAGGTTTTTCGCATCCCCGGCATCGAAGGCAATGTTCAGTATTTGCTCCTTGGCCAGCTCCTCGGCGCCGATCCCGGGGCAGATCAATCCGATCACAGCGATCCCCAGGATCATTCCTGTCAGCAGCACGCGTGTCTTCATGGCTCCTCCTTAGGGTGATGGGTCACGACGGTGTGCGGGCGGGCCGATGATTCAGACCCGCATGCGCATCCGTCGAGTTACAGCGGTACGCCCAGTCCCGTCGATTTGATACCACGGCGGTCTAGTCGGGATAGTGACAGCAGTCGATCAGGATGCCAGCGCGAGGTTCTCCCTCAAAGTCCCAGAGCATGCGGACCAATTCACCGCAGCGGGACTCACCGAGTATCGGGCTGACGAGACGGCAAAACTTCTCTTCCAGTTCCTTGTCCGAGGGCAGGGTGCTGGGTGCCTCCCAACGGGGCTCCATCCGTCCCGAGGAGATTGTCTCACCCTCATGAGTTCGGATCACCACCTCGGCATAAGTCTTTACCGGGAAGGCTTCATTATATTCCTGCACCACTTCGGTGCGGATTTTCAAGAGTAAACTCTTGAGGTCCGAATCAAATATTCTAGGGGGGAGCACTTGATGCGGCCCCACTTCGTCGTCGATGAGCGCTGCGGCTACTGGAAATGCAATGTTGTACTGGGCCTCTTCGGTATTGGTGGGGGGGCGGGTGATCAACGCACAGGCTTCTTTAAAGCTCCGAATGCGGATTTCGCTGATGTCGGAGGCCTGAAGACCCGCTTCGGCCTTGATCTTCAACGCCCCGTCCACGGCCGGCTGGGCCCACCGGCAGGCGGCATAGGGTTTGAAATAGAGATGGAAGATCTGCCAGTCGTTCCCGAGGCCCTCGATCCATCCGGGCTCGGGGGTATCCGAAAAAATCGGCTCGATTCCCGTGAATCCCTCCCGGGCCATCAGGACAGACAACATGGCCACCATCGCCCCCCAGCCGATGCTGTCCTTGCCCATGGACGGCGTATCGATCCCCTTCATCATGGGGGAGAACGGGGCGTGGTGCTCCGCCGCACCGAGCGCGTGCCGAAGACGGCTCCTGTCGAGCCCCATGATTCTGCCGGCGGCGGCGGCGCCACCGATGGCGCCCCAGGTTCCTGAACAGTGATAAGTTTCGCTGCGGGCATGGCGGATAAGTCCTGCCCGGATGCCCAGTTCGTATCCGATGATGAGAGCCGTTAGAAATTCAGCCCCCGAGCATGACGGCGTGACCTCGGCTGCCGTTAGGATCACCGGCAGTACGCAGGCGCCGGGGTGCCCTTTGATCAAGCGGTAGCCATCGTCGATATCCAGGGCGTTGGCGGCAAAACCGTTGGCGAGAACCGCACCGCCGGCAGAGGTTTTCGCCCCGCCCACCAGAATGGTGGCTTCGGTTCCGCCGAACTGCCTTTCCGCGATGTTCGCCATGATTCTGGCCGGCGGCGTTTCCGCACCGGCGATCAGGGCGCCCAAGGCATCCATGAGGCAGCGCTTCGCCTGGTGCTGAAGATCCGCCGCCAGGGCTTCCCATTTCAGATCGTGGATGAAATGGATGGAGCGGTCGGTATGGGTCGGTTCCATGGTCATGCTCCTTCGTTGCCTGCCGGGATATCGGACCGGGCAAACCGCTCGTCGTGGCACGGCAGTCCGTCGGTGAGGTCATAGTAGTCGGTCTTCTGGGATACCCAGACATGCCGCTCGGTGTGGAGGCCGGTCGGCGGATCAATGGAGCCTGCGGCAATCGAAATAAAGGGCTTTCCCCGGGGATCCCAGAACAGACTAGATCCGCATTCCTCGCAGAACCCCCGGTAGACTTCTGGGGTTTCATCCTGGATTGACCGGTACCACTTGAGGCTTTCTGCCTCGACCAGAGCCAGATTCTCCCGGCGGGTCGCCGCGTAGGCGCCCACGTGACCGTGAAAGCGCCGGCATTTGCTGCAATGGCAATTGACCACGGGCAACAGTTCCTCAAGGACCTCGTAGCGGACCCTGCCGCAAAGGCAACCCCCTGCCGCTCGCACGTTCATATCTTCCATAGAAGGTCTCCCTGTTCCTGCCGCAGGCCCATGGAGGGCTCCGATGTGCCTGGCATTTTTCAGGTCGTCCCATCAGCCCGCCGCCTTTCTCGAATCGGCAGGACCGTCCTCGCCCCGCTTGCACTAAGGGGGCAACCAGAAGTCCCTTGGGCCTCAGCGCCGCAACGTCCGAAGGATCGGCCTAGCGCCCGCCCTCTGCAAGACCTTGGCGATGTTGGTTGCCAGCGGACAGCATTCGCTCTACACCGTCCATTGTTCCATGATCGTTCTCGTTTTCTCTTGGGCAGCCGTCGCCTCGAGCCAATCGTCTGCCCAAAATGTCGCGGCAAAAGGGCCGTAAGGCCCTTGCCCCGGAGTGAGTGTTCTACAACAACCCTTTGGCGTTCAGGAAATCATTCGCAACTTCGTTCACCGATTTTTTGTCGACATCCACTTGCGCATTTAACGAAGACATGGTCGCGTCATCGAAGAGCGCGGACAGCTTGTTGAGATGTTCCGCCAGGTCCGGATTCTCGTCCAGCGCCTCTTTTCGGACGGTCGGCGTAATGGCGTAGGCGGGGAAATAATTTTTGGTATCCTTGAGCACGACGAAATTGAAGGCGGGGATGCGGCCGTCCGTTGCAAACACTAAGCCCACATCGACATCACCGTCTTTCAGCGCTTTGTATACCAGACCGGTTTCCATGCGCTTGACGTCCGAGCGGGGGAACTCGAAGCCATACGCTTTCTGGAGCGGTTTCAAGCCGTCGTCGCGTTTGTAGAACTCGATGTTGCAACCGAAGGTCAACTCCTCGCCGGCATTGAGTTTGGCCGCCAGATCTTCCATAGACGAGAGCCCCTTGGATTCGGCATCGTCCTGGCGGACCGCCAGGGCATAGGTATTGTTGGCGGCCGAGGGATTTAGCCAAACAATCCCCATCTCCGCATCCTTGGCTTTGACCGCCTCGTAAATCTCGTCCGCCGGTTGATTGGCAAACTTGTTTTTGTGGAAATTCAGAAACGCCGTCCCCGTATATTCCCAATAAAGATCCACCTGCTTGTTTTCCAGCGCTTCCCGCACCAGCGATGTTCCCATGCCGGTCTTGAGTTCAACCGTGTATCCCTTGGCCGTCAAATATTGACCGGTGATCTCCGCCAGAAGCAGTTGCTCGGTAAAACCCTTTCCGCCGACGACGAGGGACGCCGCCAATGCCGTCTGAACGGCAAAAACAGTGATGAGCAGAATCGCCAAGACGCTGAAAATTTTAAAAGTGTGTTTCACGTTCATTTCCTCCTCCTTGTCGTTATTCTTGTGCATACCGTTGGGGGTTTACGCCTTTGGGTAAAAACCAATACTGCAGTTTCGACAATACGAAATCCGTAACGATGGCCAGTGCCGCCACCGAAAGGGACCCAATTAATAAGGAGTTGAACTCGTTGAGTTGAATGCCGGTGAAGATGTATTCGCCCAGGCTGTCTGCCGCGATCAGGGTAATCAGAGGGCTGGTGCCGACATTCAGCGCAAATCCGGTTCGAATCCCCGCCGTGATGACGTAGAGGGCATTGGGGAATTGAACTTTCCACAGGATTTGCTGATCGGTCATGCCCTGACCGCGAGAGGCCTCGATCATGTGTTCGGGGACCTCGCTGATCCCCTGGTAGGTGTTGCGGACCACCGGCAGGATGGTGACGGTGATCAGGCCAAGAAACGCCGATTTGAATCCCAGCCCCGTAATGGTCATGATAATCGCCAGGATCGCCAGGGTGGGCACCGCCGATAGAATGTTGAAGCTCTGGGAGAACACCTCCGCTAACCGCTGGAACCAGGGGCGCGTCATCAAGATACCGGCCGCGATTCCTAAAAGCGATGCCGTGATCCCCGAGGAAAAGACGATCACCACCGTCTGTCGG
>JASFIA010000023.1:0-11248 GCA_050122915.1 Desulfobacterales bacterium
GGCTTTTGTGCAGGGCCGATATCAGATGGTAGTGTTCGTCTCCGCTCTTGTCATATCGGAAGGCTTTTTTCTGGACGATCCGCTCCAGGTCCGCAACGCCAATGGCCCCTGAGGGGGCGCCAATTCCGTCGCCGCTGCCGGCGGAAAAAAATGCTGCGATTCGTTCGAGATGGTTGAGGGCGGTTCTGGCGTCACCATCGGCGCTCGCGGAGAGGAAGCCGAGGGCTTCGGGGGTCAGCCGCCGGTCGAGGTTCCCCAGCCCGCTTTCAGAATCGGCGAGGGCCCGTGAAAGGATGCAGCCGATATCGTCCGACGAGAGGGGATTCAGTGGGATCACCCGGCACCGGGAAAGGAGTGCGGGAATCACTTCGAAGGACGGATTTTCCGTGGTGGCACCGATCAGGGTGATCAGGCCGCTTTCGACATGGTGGAGAAAGGCGTCCTGCTGTGCCTTGTTGAATCGGTGGATTTCATCGACGAACAAGAGGGTTCTTCGGCGATGAAATTGACGCTCCTGTTTCGCCAGATCGATGACGGAACGAATGTCCTTGACGCCGGAGAGCACGGCGGAAAAGCCTACGAATTTTGATCGGGTCTCACCGGCCAGAATGCGGGCAATCGTGGTCTTGCCGCATCCTGGTGGTCCCCAGAAGATCATGGAAAACAGGCGGTCCTGGGAGAGGGCGAGGTGAAGAAGAGACCCGGGCCCAACCAGGTCCTGGTGGCCGATGAGGTCTTTTAGCCGCCGGGGGCGCATCCGCTCGGCCAGGGGGACGCCAACCGCCATTTCCTGTTGGGCGCTGAACTCGAAAAGATCCATGGCAGCCGCCTGTTGCCGGTCAGGGGATAGGGAATGCCGCCGTCCCGGTCTATCGTTTCCGGGGTTTACGGCCAGCGGCGGGCCGACGACGGGAAAAGTCTATTTTGCCGCTTCGCTGTCTGAAAATGAGCCTGATCGGGGTTTTGTCCAGAGCCGTCCCTTCCCGAATCTGATTGATCAAATAGCGCTGGTAGGAAAAATGAACCGCATCCGGATAGTTGACAAAAACGACGAAGGTCGGCGGTCCGGTGGTCACCTGGGCGGCATAGTAGAACTTCAACCGGCGACCCCGATGAAGGGACGGTTCGTTTTTCTGGATTGCAGCCTCCAGCAACCGGTTGAGCTGGCCGGTGGCGATACGCAAGCGGTGTTGCCGGGCCACATCATCGATCAATGCGTAAATCCGTTGAACACGCCGCCCTGTGAGGGCCGAAATGGTAATCGCCGGCGCGAAGCTCAGGAATTTCGCCGCCATTCTCAGCTCATCATGAAAGCGGCGGGCCTCCCGATCCCCCCCCTCCACAAGATCCCACTTGTTGAACAGAAAGACACAGCCGCAGCCCCTGTCGTAGGCGTAGCCGGCAATGCTGATATCCTGGTCGGTGATGCCCTCGGAGGCATCCAGGACAATCAAGGCCACATCGCATCGATCAAGACTTTTCAACGCCTTGATGACGGAGAATTTTTCAATTTTTTGCTTCACCCTGCCTTTTCGCCGGATGCCCGCGGTATCGATGATTCGATAGGTCTTTTCTCCCCTCACCAGCACGGAATCCACGGCATCCCTCGTGGTGCCGGGCACGTCGCTCACCAGGTGCCGATTTTCGCCCAACAGCCGATTGATGAGGGAGGATTTGCCCACATTGGGACGGCCCACCACGGCCAACCCGATCTCTCCGTCCGATGACACCCTTGGTGCGGGAGGCAGGGCATCGACCAGCGCATCCAGGAAATCGTTCAGGCCGAAGCGATGGGCGGAAGAGATGGGATAAATGGTGTCGAGGCCAAGGTCGTAGAAGTCGACGAGGCCGGACTCCTGCTCCGGACCATCGATCTTGTTGACGGCATAAAAAACCGGCTTTGGGGCGGCTCTGACCAAGTGTATCATTTCACGGTCGTAGGGAGAAATCCCCTGCTTGCCGTCAAAAAGAACCACCACCGCATCCGCGTCTTCGATTGCCTGGAGGACCTGGTCCTGGATAGCAGCGGCAAAGGGGTCGTCGATCTGGCCCGCAAAACCGCCGGTATCCACCAGTGTGAAGACGGTATCATTCCACCGGGCCTGGCCGAAATGGCGGTCCCGGGTCACCCCCGGGACATCATCAACGAGGGCGTCGCCCGTCCGGGTCACCCGGTTGAAAAAAGTCGATTTGCCCACGTTGGGGCGGCCGATAACGGCGACGACAGCGCTCATGGTTTTCGTTCGGTAATGGGTGACATCCGATGAGGGACGATCGCTCCCGGCACTCATGGGAGATGCGTGCAGAGCCTGAAGCACCGGCTCGGCCATCTGTTTGGCTGCCTATACTTCACGCCCCATTCCCTGTCAAACGACATCCCAACGGAGGCGGGGTGCACCTCACCGTCTCGAAGGGGACCGCCGTTGGGGTCTCCGGATGGATTGACACCGAGAGTCCCATTTGACAAAACGGGAGGACCCGATCGATGGATGCCCGCATTGGAACACAGACTTGGGATCCGGGGAGACCAGGGGAGGTGAGCCATGCCGGCAACGGGCAACCTTCCACCGAATGGCGGACGAATGAAGGATCTTATCACACATGCTGATCACCCAGAAGCACAAATACGCCCTCAGAGCCCTCTTTGAACTGGCCCTTCACGCGGGATCCGGGCCGGTCAAGCTGGGCGATATTGCCGACGCACAGGCCATCCCCCGCCGGTTTTTGGAAGTGATCATGGGTCAACTCAGGCATCGAGGGCTGGTGGAATCCAAGCGCGGCTTTACCGGCGGATACCGTCTCCTTAAACCAGCCGGTCAGATAACTGTGGGAGAAATATTCAGGGTCCTCGATCCACCCGACGATGGCGGCCGATGCATGATCTGCGGAAATGAGGACGACTGCCCGCTCACGGGCCGCTGCGCCTTCATCACTCTGTGGAACCGGGTTCAAAAAGCCATCGAAGACGTCTACCACGACACCACGATCGAGGATCTGGTTCGCGGTTGGGAGCTGCCGACAGGGGGTGGAGATGGAAAGGGCAAATGATCCCAACCCTCATCTCCCTCCGCGGGAGGCGACAGTGACTGCCTCGGAACGTGCTCTCGAGGGCAACCGTTCAGGATTGCCATAAATGCCCCCACCACTCCCCATGGATCTGCTTTTTGCCTACGGCACTCTGCAGGTGCCCGACATCATGGCCCGAGTTACTGGAAAGAGGTTCCAGGGCATTCCCGCCGTGCTGCCGAACTACCGGCGGTCTCAGCTAAAGGACGCGGACTATCCTGGCATTGCCCCAAGCCGGGGTTCAGAGACCCCCGGAACCCTTTTCAGGGGCTTCGATGAGGGAGATCTGGACCGACTGGATCGCTTTGAAGGTAGCCTCTACCAACGCCGGCCGGTGACGGTATTGACCGCCCCAGGCGTGCAGAAAACCGCCTGGACCTATGTGGTGAGGAAGCGCTTCAGGAACCGATTGACCAGGCGGTCCTGGCACCTGGAACAGTTTATGGACGCCGGCTATGGCCGCTTTGTGACCACCTTCGTGGAGCGCCCATGGGACCGGCGGCAGGAATGAAACACCGGCGATTCCCCCTGAAATGACCATGGGGGCGCTTGGAGTCTTCGCGGGAGCCGAACGCCCATGATCGAAACCGCTATTACCCGAAAACCGGGCTTTGACTTTTCCCAGGGCCTGACAACGACCTGTGGGCCCCCACCGGTCCGCGATCAAGTCGTTTCCCAGCACGAGGCCTACGTCGACACCCTGATGTCCCTCGGCTTGGCGGTCCTTGAGCTACCCGAAGCCCCCGGGTTTCCGGATGCCTGTTTCATCGAAGACGCTGCGGTCGTTCTTGCCGAACTGGCCGTCGTCACCCGCCCGGGCGCGGTCAGCCGAAGGGGCGAAACCGAAGCGGTTCGATCGGCGCTGGAGCCCTTTCGCCCCCTTGCCGTCATCGAGCCGCCGGGCACCCTCGAGGGCGGTGATGTGCTTGTTGCCGGGCGGACCGTTTTTATCGGGATCTCCAGTAGAACCAACCCCGACGGCGCCGGACAGCTGGAAGCGCACCTGGCCCCGCTCGGGTATCGGTGCCGTCGGGTGCCCGTGGCCCGAGGGCTCCACCTGAAGTCCTGCCTGAGCCTTGTCTCCAACGACACGCTCATCATGGCCGGGGCGTACAGCCACCGACCCGAATTCCGCCATTTTCGGCGAATAACGCCGATTCCGGAGGACATGGAAGCCTGCAACTGCCTCAGGATCAACGACACTCTTCTCATGCCAAGGGGGTTTCCCAGGGTGCGGGATCTCCTGGTGAGCCTCGATTTACCTTTGATGGAGGTGACCATCAGCGAATTCCAGAAAATGGACGGTGGGCTAACCTGTCTTTCCCTCAGGTTTTAGGCCGACGCGAAAGAGAATTCCCGGGATATGGACAGACCCGTTCGGACCGCTGCCGATGACGCACCGAATTCGGTTGCCATGGAACCTTGGGGGAAGGCCTTTTTGTCCTTCCGCCACTTGCATTTCCGCCAGTTCGT
Organism: Desulfobacterales bacterium; assembly: GCA_050122915.1. Lineage (GTDB taxonomy): Bacteria > Desulfobacterota > Desulfobacteria > Desulfobacterales > UBA5852 > CALNZV01. The sequence goes on from JASFIA010000023.1 coordinate 4,540, forward strand.
ATTAGGTTAGCCCAACGCGTTGTTGTCTTTTTCTCATTAACAGGAAATGGCAAGGAGGGGGATAGAATGAAAGAGAAACGAAACCTTCATCTCAAAGTGCAGGAACTGTGCGACTGTTATTCCACGACCGATCCACTGAAGGAAATGTCCAACCTGCCTTCCGATGCGGACAAGGAGGAGGCCGCCCTGAAATGGCTCGCTTTGACCGCGTTGCACGGCATCAACAACAATGCAAAAGAGATCACCATTTCCCGCAATCCGGATGGATCGGTTCGAGTGGTCGCCGAATACAGGGAGACGGAGCTGCCCTCCCCCGGCAGCGAAGTGGGTCAAAACATTTTCTCGGCGGTCAGGGACATCACCCACATCGAGGGCGACAAGGGAAAAACCCAGTTGGCCTTAGGCATGAGGGACAGCAGCGTCGACCTCCAAGTCAAGGTAAAAACCAAGGACGACAAGGAAAAGATCACGATCAAATTTGGCTGATGCCCTCACCGAAACCGCCTCCTGGGGCGGCGACGGGATAGACACCCGCCGCTCTCCGGTGAGGGATCGATGCCGGACTAGGAACCATGGGCAAGGTCCGTGACCGTCGCTTCAAGCAAAATCGTCCGTCGCCGGGGACAAATCGGCGGCGGACAGCACGTCCGATAAGCCCATGCGGACAACCGATCACGGAAAGCCTCCTCGGCTGCTCCCTGCATTGGATTGGTTACTCCCAATTCATCTAACCCCAGAGCTTTTCAATATGCCGCCTGTTGACGACCTCCCGATCATGGAACGCTACGACCTCATCTTCGAGGGTGAAATTCAGGACGGTACCACCGTCGATCAAGTAAAGAAAAATCTGGCCCGGCTCTACGGCGTCGATCCCCGCAGGATCGACGCCATATTCACCGGGAAGCCTGTCACCATAAAAAAAGCAATGGACCTGGTCTCCGCTCTGGAAGACAAAGAAACCTTCGAAGCCACTGGAGCGATCTTGAGGCTCGAACCGACGAAGGAGACCGTCGGCGGTACCGGAGGAGATGTCCGGCCGGGAGAAGCGGCTGGACGGACGACCGTTTCAAAGACCGCCAAAGTCCCGCCAAAGGCGGGCCTCCCCCCCGGTGCGGGCAGCTCCCGATGGGGATTCCACCAAGCCTTTTATTCAAGGGAATTCTACCGGTCGGCCGCTCGACGCTGGAAGCGCCATGCCATCGTCTACCTGCTGGTGCTGTCTCTTGTCTACACGGTTTCGGCGGTCTATCGGCTCAAGATGGAGACGGCGGATATCCTGAATGCGTCCCTGCCTCTGCTGGCCCAGCAGATCCCCGAAATAACCATCGACCGGGGCAGGGTCCGAATAGACGCCGACGAGCCCTATCTGATCAAGGGCCCCGGGAATGGAGAGGTCGTCGCCATATTGGACACCACAGGCCAATACCGTGATCTCTCCGGCACCAAATCCGTGGTGCTCTTGACCGCCGATCGCCTGTACGTCCGCCGTGGAGCCGAATCCGTCAAGGAAATCGATCTGTCGACAGTCGATGGGTTTCACCTGAACCGGGACCGGATGATGGCGTGGATGTCCTCCATGGTGGCGTGGATGCCTGTGATGGTATTCCCCTTTGCCGCTGTCGCCGCTTTTGGTCTTCGCCTGGTGCAGGCCATTATCTTCGGCGCAGTGGGAATGGCCATGACGTTGGGATTGAAACGGCCGATCCCGTTTCAGGCCGCCTTCAGCATAGCAGCGGCGGCACTGACCCCGGCCATCCTTCTCGATGCCGTCTTCAATTTTCTCGGGGTGGCACCTCCTTATTGGGGAATCATTTCCCAGATGGTGACGGCCGGGTATTTGATCCATGGCATCAAAGCGGCAATGCCGCGCGAAGAGGCATAGAACCGCCATGCGCCTGATGACGTTTCAGCATGTGCCCTTCGAGGACTTGGGAAGTATCCGACAGTGGGCCGTGAATCGAGGACATACCATTGCCACCACTCGGTTTTTCGCCGGTGACGGAATTCCCGATCTTCATGAGCTGGATTGGCTCATAGTCATGGGGGGGCCCATGGGCACCAGGGATGAAGACCGCTACGACTGGTTGAGGCCGGAGAAAGCCTTCATCCGCTCCGCCATCGACCATGGAAAGACCGTCGTGGGCATCTGCCTGGGGGCACAACTCGTCGCCGAAGCCCTGGGGGCGAAAGTCTACCCCAATTCCCATCGGGAAATCGGATGGTTCGAACTGAAAAAAGAGGCCTCTCTCCCGTCCTTGCCGGTGGTGGACCGGTTCCCGGACCGACTGGAGGCCTTCCACTGGCACGGCGATACCTTCGACATTCCCGAAGGCGCTGTGCTGCTGGCCGGCACGGAAGCCTGCAAGCACCAGGGGTTTTTGTGGGGCCGGCAAGTCGTCGGCCTTCAGTTCCATCTGGAAACAACGCCTGAAAGCCTGGAACGGCTGATCACCCACTGCGGTGCTGACCTGGTCCCGGGGCCCTTTGTTCAGACTCCGAAGGCCATGAGGTCGGGTGCCGAACGCTTCGACCGTATCAACCTGGCCATGTGTCGGCTGCTCGACACTCTCTTAGAACCCTAATGCCCTCGGAACGGGCAATCGAGGGGACATCCCTATGGACATTAGAACCCACCGGGGCATCGATCCATCCCTTTGCGGCACCCCCGTTCGTCTGGCAGACGGGCGATGCCGCGTCGAGATGACGCCATCTGAGCAAATGACAGCCGACGACAGCGGCTTGATTCATGGCGGGTTCGTTTTCGGTATGGCCGACTATGCCGCCATGCTGGCGGTCAACCACCCCAATGTGGTTCTGGCCGCCGCCGACTGCCGCTTTTACAAGCCGGTCCGGGCGGGCGAGCGCCTTGCCGCTGAGGCAAGGGTCGCTGAAGGGGACGAAAAACGCCGATCGGTGGAGGTTCGGGTGCTTCGGGAAGACGTCGAGGTATTCTCCGGGCGCTTTGCCTGCGTGGTTCTTAAAGACCACGTTCTCAAAGACCGATAGCGTCGTCCCCCCACGATTCTGTCCGAGGCCCCCGCGAGAACCGCCATGGGTCTGTTCGCGCACCTCAACTCGGATTTGGAATCCCAGATGAGCGCCTACTGGATGAACCTGTCACGGTTCACCAGCCTGCTCATCATCCTCAACATCTCCCTCTTTTTCCTACCGAACTGCTGACCACCAAATGGTACTACTACACCTTTTACTCCCTGCTGTGTCTGGGCATCGCGAGTTCGGGCTTCTCGTTCCCCTTGGTTTGATGAAAAAATTCTGTTACTACTGCCTGTACCTGCTCCTCGAGATCATTGCCATCTACTTTCTGGTCACCAGCGTGTGGTACTGGGTCCAGGTAAACACACTTTAGGCCGGCCCGCCGCCAGTGTCGCAAGACAAGGGGTCGACCCATCTGCGGAGCGTTCCCATTGAAACTTTACACCGGCACCGGCGACAAGGGAAAGACAAGCCTTTTCAGCGGAGAGAGAGTCCCAAAATCCGACCATCGCATCGAAACCTATGGGGATGTGGACGAACTGAACTCGATCATCGGTACAGTGGCCGCGGCCCTTCCCGAAGAGGGTGCTGAGTGGGCTGATGAATTGCATCTCATCCAGTCCCACCTCTTCCGCATCGGCTCCTGGCTGGCCACCACACCCGAATCACCCCGGACGGATGCCCTTCCCCCCCTTGAGGAATCCCTGTGGGGGTTTTTGGAATCCGCCATCGATCGCCTCGATGCCAGACTGCCACCGCTGGGGGGCTTTATCCTTCCTTCAGGCCATCCGGCGGCGGCGGCGGCCCACGTCGCCCGAACCGTCTGCCGCCGGGCCGAGCGACGCGCGGTCGCTCTGGCCCACGTCGATGCCCGCTCCGACACCCTTTCGGGTGCCCTTATCTACCTGAATCGGCTTTCGGATTATCTGTTCGCCTTAGCGAGGGGGATCAACCATGCCACCGGCCACGGGGACCATCTCTGGAAGGAATAAGCCGTCGTGGCACCGCCTCACCTCCCGAATCCGACCGTCTACACCCCTTCCATCACTGGGAGGACATGGCTTTCCGATTCCGCCTTTGAACTCACCATCGAGCGGCCCATGGGATTTCGGTTCACGGCCGGCCAAAGGATCCGCATTTATTGCAACGGTCTTGAAAGGGACTATTCGCTGGCCTGCGGCCCCGGCGCACCCCATTTGTCTCTCTGCATTCGCCGGGTGGCGCCAGGCCCTGTCTCCTCGCTTCTCTCCGAGGCGACCATGGGCACAATGATCCAAATGACTGGCCCCTTTGGCTACTTTTGTCTTCAACCCTCCACGCACGCGGTCGTGTGGGTGGCCACGGGCACTGGAATCGCCCCCTTTCGCTCCATGGCGGCGAACGGTTCCGGCAGTTTCACCCTCCTCCACGGGGTAAAGACCGCCGATGAATTGTACTACCGGAGGGAATTCGAGTCAGCGGCTCGGAGCTATGTTCCCTGTTTATCCGCCCCGTCGTCTCCCGTCGAGGAGGCATGGACCGGCCGGGTGACGGATTACGTCAAGGGGCATCTACCGGTGATGGACTACGACTTTTACCTTTGCGGGCGCCGAGAGATGGTTCGGGACATGACCGATTTGATCGACGAGCGCTATTCCTCGTCTAGGGTCTATTCGGAAATTTTTTTTTAGAGCCGCCGCCGTTGTAAAGCGCCGCAGGACAATTCCCCGTGCCTGCAGAGAACGACCGAAATACTTTCAACCGACGGCGGACAATGATTGATGCCGGCGCCACCGAACCCATGAAAGGTTGACGACATGCCAATCAGAAATGTGGTGTTACCCGCCTCTGAAATGCCTCGGCAGTGGTACAATATTCTGGCCGATATCCCACTGAACCCTCCCCTCAAACCCGACGGCTCTCCAGTTGGCCCCGAGGACCTGGCGCCCGTTTTTCCGATGACCCTGATCGAACAGGAGATGTCCACTGATCGATGGATCGACATTCCCGAGCCGGTCATGGATATTCTGCGGCTGTGGCGGCCGACGCCACTGAGTCGCGCCCGCAACTTCGAAAAAGCCCTGGACACCCCATGCCGCATCTATATCAAAAACGAGAGCACCAGCCCGCCCGGCAGCCACAAGCCCAATACGTCGGTGCCCCAGGCGTACTACAATAAGCAATTCGGCATCCAGCGCCTGACCACCGAGACCGGAGCCGGCCAGTGGGGGAGCGCCTTGTCTTTCGCCTGCGCCCAGTTCGGTCTGGAGTGCCGAGTGTACATGGTCCGAATCAGTTTCGACCAAAAACCCTACCGAAAAGCCATGATGGAAACCTGGGGGGCACGCTGCGTGCCAAGCCCCAGTACCGAGACCCTGGCCGGCAGAAACGCCCTCGAAAAAGACCCGGACACCCCGGGGAGTCTCGGCATCGCCATCAGCGAGGCCATCGAAGCCGCGGTGGCCGACACCACCGGCAAAACCCGATACTCCCTGGGCAGCGTTCTGAATCATGTCATGTTGCACCAGACCGTTATCGGCCTGGAAGCCAAAAAGCAGCTGGCGATGGTGGGAGAGGACCCCGACGTGATCGTCGGCTGCGCCGGAGGCGGCAGCAATTTTGCCGGCCTGGCATTCCCTTTCATCCAGGACAAGATCAACGGCAAAGAGACGGCCATTCACCCGGTTGAACCCATGGCCTGCCCGACCCTGACCCGGGCGCCTTTCGTCTATGATTATGGAGACACCGCCGGCTACACCCCTCTGCTTCCCATGCACAGCCTCGGCCACGACTTCGTCCCCCCCCCTATTCATGCCGGGGGCCTTCGCTACCATGGCATGGCCCCCCTCGTCAGCCAACTGGCCGCCGAGGGGCTCGTCGAACCCAGGTCCGTCTCACAAACGGAGGCTTACGGCGCCGGTGTGCTGTGGGCGCGCACCGAAGGATTCATCCCCGCCCCCGAGACCACCAACGCCCTGGCCCAAGTGGTCAAAGAGGCCCGACAGGCCAAAGAAGAAGGAAAAGAAAAAGTGATCCTCGCAAGCTTCAGCGGCCACGGCCTCCTGGACCTCGGGGCTTACGAACGATACCTGTCCGGAACGCTCCACGACGTTTCCATGAGCGAAGAGGAGTTAGAGGCATGCAGAATCGCGGTAACTGGCCACCCAAATCCACAGATGCTGAGGCACCGGTAAACGAAACGCCGGATCTCTTGGAACGCCGATGCCCCCGATTGGGAGGTCCGGTATCTTTCGGGTACTGCCGGTCTTTAAGCGACTCGTCCCACCCCTGCCGACAGATTTTCGATTGCTGGTGGGAGCGCTTCGATGTGGTCGGTCATCTCCGCGCCATTCTTCCGGAAACGGTATTCACCGCCCTCGGAGCCCGTGAAACGCTGCCCAGAGTCAACCGAATCATCGAACTAATCGAGGAGGCCAGAAAGGCCCGCTCCAGGCATTGACGGGCTGTCCACGGCCGGTGTGCCTCCTATACCCCACCCCGGCCCTCCCGCTTCTTCAAGGTTGCCACGGGAGGCCGTCGGCATTACTATTTACTGCCGAGTCGACCAATGATTCTCCCCACCGGTGGTGCCGGGAAGGTATATTCGGCATTCATCCGGAACCCATCGAGAAAACAATCATGACCCCTTCACCCGACGAGTCCCTGGCCACTCTTAAATCGCGATTGTCAAAGCTGGAAGCGGCTTATACCAAGCATCAAAAAGACACCGCCGACC
>JASFIA010000024.1:0-11184 GCA_050122915.1 Desulfobacterales bacterium
GCATCGCCGTTATGAACGTCGGACACTCCCACCCGAAAGTGGTGGCGGCGATTCAGCGCCAGGCGGCCCGGTTCACCCACACCTGTTTTATGGTTCTGCCCTACTCTCCCGCCGTGGAATTGGCGGAAGAACTCTGTCTTGCCGTGCCCGGGGATTTCGAAAAAGCCGTCATGTTCATCAACAGCGGTGCCGAAGCGGTTGAAAACGCAGTCAAAATAGCCCGCTATCATACCCGCCGTCCGGCGATAATCGCCTTCGAGAACGCCTTCCATGGCCGGACCCTCATGGGAATGAGCCTCACCAGTAAAATCAATCCCTACAAACGCGGCTTCGGTCCCTTTGCACCGGAAATCTACCGCATCCCCTTTGCCTACTGCTACCGGTGTCCCATCAATCTGTCCTATCCGGATTGCGGCACCGCTTGTGCGGATCTTCTTGAAGAAGCCTTCGTCACCCATGTCGATCCTGAATCCACGGCTGCCATCATCGCCGAACCCATCCAGGGGGAGGGCGGCTTCATTACTCCTCCACCCGAATACTTCCCGAAGCTAAAAGCCATCTGCGACAAACACGGCATTCTCTTCATTGCCGACGAGATCCAGACCGGTATGGGCAGAACCGGCACCATGTTTGCCATGGAGCACTGGGGGATGGCCGCCGACATCACGACTGTGGCCAAAAGCCTTGCCGCGGGAATGCCCCTGAGCGCTGTCGTGGGAAGAAAAACCCTGATGGACGGCGTCCATCCCGGGGGGGTGGGGGGAACCTATGGCGGCAACCCCGTGGCCTGCAGCGCTGCGCTGGCGGTGATGGACATCTTCCAGGCGGAAAACCTCTTGGAAAAGGCCAGGGCCCTGGGGAGTCGATTGCGGGAACGCCTGGACCGTTTCAAGGATCAGTTCGAACTGGTGGGCGAGGTCCGCGGCATCGGCCCCATGCTGGCCATGGAACTCGTGGAGGACCGGATAACCAAAGCGCCTGCGGCGGCAAAGGCCAAAGCCCTGGTCAGCCATTGTTTCGACAACGGCCTGGTCCTGCTTTCCTGCGGCACCCACGGCAATGTCATCCGGCTGCTGATGCCGTTGGTCATCGGTGAGGATCTGCTGGAAAAAGGGCTTTCCATTTTAGAAGAGGGTCTCGACCGGATAAACGCCGGAAGGGCATGACGACCTTGCTGACGGGAAGCAGCGCCGGGGGGTTGTTTCCCACACGGGCCGGGACGGCATGGTCGGCAGCGGCGACCGCCCATGCCCATGGGGCGTCGACGATGAAAGGTTAGGTAGGGTTATGGCTGGGGAAAATCCGATCGCCTCATGCTCGGACCGCCCGCCACTGGATCCCTGCTGTGACTACGTTGTATTCGAATCCGTAGCAGATGCAACCGGCCGTAGCCCATGGGCGGCAGTCCTCCTTTTTCTCAAAGACCGCCGCCGGGGAATATTGGAGCAGAGCGAACACAGGGTGATGGGGACGGAACGATCCCAGCTGACTATCAAGCTCCATCCGGATGCCGCAGCGGACATCATGTCCGCCGTCATGTCCATGGCGCTGCCCGAGGACATCGTCGTCTTTTTCTATCATCGATCGGTATCTCCCTTGAGGTCCTCCGATCCATGAATGGCTTGGCGGCGACGGATCCAAATGGCCTCCGCAGCCGATGGATACCGTCCATGAATCGATCACGCAACACTAACCCCAGGAGGTAGAGAATGAAACTGAAGCCCAGATGGAGGCCCATCCTGATGACCGTCGGCATGGCCGTCATGACCGCCGCACTTGTGGCGATCGGCGGCCCATCAGCGGTTGCAGCGGACAATGTCGTAAAGATCGGAAATATCATTCCCCTTTCCGGCCCATCCGCATCGGTCGGTCAGCAGGGCAAGCAGGCCCGGGAAATGGCAGTGGAAGAAATCAACGCTGCCGGGGGTATCAAATCCCTGGGCGGCGCCATGTTTGAGATGTCCTATGCCGATTCCGAATCCAAGCCTGAAAAAGGGGTTTCCGAGGCCGAGCGGCTCATCAACACCGAGAAGGTGAACGTCCTGACCGGCTGCTGGAATTCAGCGGTTACCTATCCCACAACAGCAGTCGCCGAACGATACGGCGTCCCCTTTATCGTGCCCGTTTCCGTCGCCGACAAGATTACTGACCAGGGATTCAAGACCGTCTTCCGCATTGCGGCCAAGGACAGCTGGTGGACCCGCGATCAGTTCGCCTTCCTGAAGGACATGGAGGAGGAGTTCGGCACCAAGGTGACGAAGCTGGCCTTCGTCTATGAGAACGGCGACTGGGGCAAGGGGTTTGCCGGGCAGTGGAAAACCCTCGCTGAAGCCGGCGGCTACGAGGTGGTTCTCGATGAGCCGTATCCTTCCACTGCAACGGACCTGAGCCCGGTGGTGCAAAAAATCCGGCGTTCCCAGGCGGATGTCCTGATGCTGGTGTCGAATGCAGCCGATGCGATTCTGCTGACCAACACCCTGGCCGAATACAAGGTGAACCTGAAGGCCATCATCGCCAGTGGGGGCGGGCACGCCGATCCCTCCTTTCTGACCGCAACCGGGGAAAATGCCCATCACATGTTCGACATCGTCGAATGGGAGACCGACGTCAACAAACCCAATGCCAAAGCCGCCAACGATAAGTTCAAGGCCAAATACGGTCAGAACCTGACCGGAGAGGCGGTGGACGCCTACCTCGCCATGTATGTGCTGAAAGACGCCCTGGAGCGCGCGGGCTCCCTGGAATCCGAGAAAATACTGGAGGCCCTAAGGACCACCAACCTTCAGGACGGTCCGGGAATGATCGTCGGTTACGATGCGGTCGAGTTCGACGCGTCCGGCCAAAACAAACATGCGGCCTTGGTGATGGTCCAGGTCAACGATATCGGCGCCGGACTGGAGCGCATAACGGTCTGGCCCAAGAACGCCCGGCGCACGGGCTATACGCCGGTATTCCCCATGCCCGTCAAGTAGCGGGCGCTCGGCCGGCTGGCCGAACCGAAGAGCGCGGGTGCGGCCATGACAGGCTGTGCCCGCCATTTTCAGCGGTTTGACATTGGACTTGGGGAGTATTCCATGATTTTCATCGTCGAAGATGCGATCAACGGCATCCTGATGGGGTCCATTTACGGCCTGACCGCCATGGGCCTCACCCTGATCTTCGGGGTGCTCAAGGTGATCAACTTCGCCCACGGCTCGCTGCTCATGGTCGGCATGTATGCCGCCTACTGGGCGGTGGTTCTGACCGGCTGGCATCCATACGCCGCGCTGCTCATCGTGGCTCCGGTAATGTTCCTCTTCGGCTACCTTCTTCAGGACATCGTAATCAAGCCGATCTTCAAGGCCGAAAAAATGGTCCGTGAACCCATCACGGTGATTATCGTCACCACCGGCATCTGGTACGTGCTTGACAACCTGACCCTGCTGGTTTTCGGACCCCAGTATCGGAATCTTCAGGACAACCCCCTCAAGGGCCGGATGCTCGAAGTCGGCCAGATGCTGATCAGCGTGCCGAAGCTGTGGGGGTTCGTTACGGCTCTGGCAACTGCCCTGGCCATCTATGTTTTCATGCAAAAAACGCGGACTGGCCGGGCTATCCGGGCCACCAGCCTGGACCGGGAGGCTGCCAGTCTCATGGGCATCAACCAGTACAAAATCTATAATATGGCCTTCGGTATCGGAACGGCCACCGCCGGCGTCGCTGCGGTCACCCTAATCCCTTTCTACAACGTTTTCCCGACCGTCGGTGTTCTCTTCGACATCAAGGGGTTCATCATCGTGGTATTAGGCGGCTTGGGGAGTATCGGCGGCGCCCTGCTCGGGGGGATCATCGTCGGCCTGATCGAATCCGTGGCGCCGCAGTTCATGACGGCTACCTGGACCGAAGCAATCGTCTACGGCCTCTTTCTGGTGGTTCTCTTCGTCAAGCCGTCGGGGCTCTTCGGTGTGAAGTACGACTGGTAGCCCACCATTCCAAAGGAAGCGGAATCGATGACGCGACAAACTTTCAATCGAATCGCATCGATCGGCGGACTCCTGCTGGCCTTTGCCCTGCCGCTGGTCATTCGCAGCGCCACCTATCTGCACATCCTGGTGCTTCTCTATCTCTATGCCTATCTGACCACCAGCTGGAACCTCGTAGGCGGATTTGCGGGCGTCCTTCCCCTCGGCCATTCCGCCTTCGTCGGCATCGGTGCATACGCCTCCACCATCCTCTCCCTGCAATACGGCCTGACACCATGGGCGGGAATGATCATCGGTGGGGGACTGGCCGCCGTCGTTGGGGTGCTGATCGGTCTGCCCACCTTCAAGATGCGTGGGGCTTACTTCGCTCTGGCCACGATTGCCTTTGCCGAAGGATTCCGGGTAATGGTGGAAAATATCGACCAGTTGGGGCCCCTGACCATCAATGGCCCCAGAGGGCTCCAGATCCCGCCCCTCAATGTAGGCCTGAAAAACTTTCTGTTTGCGACCAAAGAGCCCTATTACTACATCATTCTGCTCATGCTGATTGGCGTCCTGGCCCTAACCGGGTTCATATCGCGATCCAAGCTGGGCTATTATCTGAACGCAGGCGGTGAGGAACCGGAAGCCGCCATGGCGCTGGGAGTCAATGTGGCCAGGGCCAAGCTGACCGCCATGGCCATGAGCTCGTTTCTGACCGCTCTGGCCGGTACCTTCTATGCCCAGTTCACCCTTTACATTCATCCCAAGAGCATCATCTCCCTTGATCTTTCCTTCGAGATCGCTTTCATCGCCCTGATCGGCGGCCGGGGGTCCATAGTCGGCCCGGTGCTGGGCGCGCTCCTTTTGAGGCCGGTGAGCGATTTCTCCCGGATTTATTTTGGTGACACCCTGCCGGGGCTTCATCTGATCATCTTCGGCGTAACCCTCATTCTGGTAATGATTTTCCAACCAAGAGGGCTTCAGGAGCCGGTCACCAGGGCCTACAACCGAATAGTGGATCGTTTCACCGCTCCCCAGACTGAAAGGAGCCGGGCATGAGTCTCTTGACAGTCGATCATCTGGTAAAGGATTTTGGGGGGTTGCGCGCTATCGACAACCTGGATTTGCATATTGATCCCGGGGAGATTCTAGGCTTGATCGGGCCCAACGGCGCTGGGAAATCGACGGCGTTCAACTGCATCGCCGGTGTCTTTTCCCCTTCGTCTGGCGACATTTTTTTCAGCGGTGAAAAGATCAACGGCCACAAGCCCTGGGACCTGTGTAAGAAAGGACTGGCCCGTACCTTCCAGATCGTCAAGCCGTTTGCCACCAAGAGCGTGCTCTACAATGTGACCGTCGGCAGCTTCGCGACCACGGGAAAGCGGGCCGAGGCTGAAGAAAAAGCCCTCGAAGTTCTGGAATTGCTTAATTTCAGCCACTTAAAGGACGTCCGGGCCGGCAACCTGACCATTGCCGACCGGAAACGTCTGGAGATCGCCAGGGCCTTGGCAACGGGACCCAGACTGTTGCTGCTCGACGAGGTGATGGCAGGCCTCAGACCCTCGGAAGTGGACGAAATGGTCGCCATCATCAAGGATCTTCGGGACAAAGGCATCACCATTTTCGTCATCGAGCACATTATGAGGGCCATCATGGCGTTATCGGACCGCATCGTCGTGATCCATTTCGGCAAAAAGATCTCCGAGGGGACGCCGAAGGCCGTGGCTGCCGACGAGAACGTGATCAAAGCCTATCTGGGAGACGACTATGCCGCTGCTTGATGTGCAACATATCGACGTGTTCTATGGCGATGTCCAGGTCATTTTCGACCTGAGCCTCGATATCCGCGAAGGAGAGGTGGTCAGCATTATCGGCGGAAACGGCGCTGGCAAATCCACCTTGCTGAAGACGATTTCGGGACTGCTGCATCCCCGGAAGGGAGAGATCTTCTTCGAAGGTCAGCCGATCCAAGAAGCCCCGCCCGAGACCATCGTCGAGCACGGGGTCATACAGGTTCCGGAGGGTCGCCGCCTTTTCTCCCTTATGACCGTCAAGGACAATCTGATCGTGGGTTCATACAACAGCCGCGCCCGGGCCAAAACCGACAACACCATAGAAACGGTTTATCAACTGCTGCCCCGGCTAAAGGAAAGAACCCAGCAACTGGCCATGACCCTTTCGGGCGGTGAGCAGCAGATGGTGGCCATCGGCCGCGGTCTGATGGCTCTCCCACGGTTGTTGATGCTCGATGAGCCCTCTCTGGGGTTGGCTCCAATATTGATTAATAATATTTTCGAAACCGTGCGGCAGATCGCAGACCAGGGAACCACCGTGCTGCTGGTGGAGCAGGATGTGAAACATTCACTCAGCCTGAGCGATCGGGGATACGTTTTGGAGCATGGGCGTGTCGTCATGGAGGGCGACGCCAAGGACCTTTTGGATGATCCCCACGTGAAGACGGCCTACCTGGGCATCTGACCCCGTGGCCTTGTCTGCGTTGCCCATCTCCAGGGCGGCTGACGCCAAAAATCCGAGGAGTTGACGATGAGGGGTGTTTTCAACCGACTGGTCGTGATCGATGTTTCCCACCATACGGTCGCTGTCGAAGCACTGGAACCATCCATTCTGGAGGAAACGATGGGAGGGCGGGGGCTTGCAGCCCGGCTTCTGCTGGATCGAAATCCTCCCGGGGTGGATCCCTTGGCTCCCGACAACCGGCTCATTTTCGCCACCGGTCCGGCCAACGGCAGCCCCGTATGGGGCAGCTGCCGCCACGGGGTATTCACCAAGTCGCCCCAGACCCAGTTCTTTTCGGAATCCTATTCCGGCGGCACCGTGGCGGAGAGCATGGTGAGGACCGGCTTCGATGCCTTGGTCGTCGAAGGGGCGTCGGTTGATCCGGTATGGATAGAGATCGGCGGCGACGGCATTCACTTTCATTCAGCGGCGGCCTTGTGGGGTAAGGATACCTACCAGACCGAAGACGCCGTCAAACAGTGGCTGAAAGACAACCGACACGGCATGGGGCGGTGCGGCGTTGTCTGCATCGGTCCCGCCGGTGAGAACGGTGTCGTTTTTGCCGTTATTGAAAACGATCGCTGGAGAAGCGCGGGTCGAACGGGCACCGGCGCGGTTATGGGATCCAAGGGGATCAAGGCGATCGCCTTCTGGGGATCGGAGAAAAAGCCTTTCGGGGATCCGGACGGCTTGAAGCGGTTTGCCGTCGACCTCAGCCGGAAGTCCAAGGACAACCCGGGCGTCAAGGCATACAAGCATTCCGGAACCCCGATGCTGGTGGATATCATGAACGAGGCGGGCGGCTTTCCGACCCGATACTGGAGTAAGGGGCGTGCCGATCACAGGGAACAAATCAATGCCGGTGCTCTGCATGCCCGGTGCGACGTTCGCCCCCACGCCTGTCTGAAATGCCTGATGGCCTGCGGACGGCTCTCCACGGTCAAGGCCGGCCCCCACCGAGGACTGCAGGTGGAGGGGCCGGAATATGAGACCATTTACGCCTTCGGGGGTCTGTGCGAAGTGCAGACGATCGAAGAGATCCTATACCTAAACGATCTTTGCGACCGGTTGGGAATGGATACGATCACCGCCGGCAATCTGGCGGGACTGACGATTGAGGCCGCCCGCGCGGGACGGATCCATTGTGACATCGATTATGGCGATACGGCCGCCATTGCTCGACTGCTGGAGGCCATGGCCTCCCGGGAGGGTGTCGGCGCCGTTTTGTCCCAAGGCATTCGGCACGCCGCAGGGGCCTGGCAGGTTGAGGACCTTGCCATCCACGTCAAAGGGCTGGAGCCGGCCGGCTATGATCCGAGGGTACTGAAGGGAATGGGACTGGCCTACGGCACCTCGGCCCGCGGCGCCTGCCATCTCCGGGCCACCTTTTACAAGGCGGAGCTCAGCGGCGTCATCGATGCCGAAAAGATCGAGGGTAAAGCACGGGTGTTTGCGGAATGGGAGGATCGGTTAACCCTGTTCGACACCCTAATTCTATGCCGGTTTTATCGCGATCTCTATCAGTGGCCGCAGCTGGGTGAGATAGTGAAGGCCACCACCGGTAAAGCCATGGATGTGGCCGACATGCGGAAAGTCGCCGCCCATGTCACCGACCTGATCCGCCGCTTCAATCTGCGGGAAGGACTGACCATGGGCGATGACCGCCTGCCGGCTCGGTTTCACAGGGAGGTGCTTCCCGAGACGGGCAAGGGCCTCGGTGCGGACCAGATGGAGACCATGCTTCGCGAGTACTACCGGGTGCGGGGGTGGAACGAGAAGGGAGAACCCCCAGAGGCCCCGCAATGAATGGGGCTGCACCGGCAGCGCGGGCAGGAAGCGATACGTCCGGCCGAACACTGGAACGGCGGGGATCGGGTGGTGACGCCGCCGGAATCGGTGACCGATCGATTCCTGAGATACGTTGTATCCGAATGCTTCCTGCGGATGGGGTCGCAACGAAGACCGGTTATCGGGCGGTTATGGTTACCCGGGCGTATCCGCCCTGAAAGCCCCCTGAAAGATCGACATTTCTGTGGTCTGTGGGTCAGGAACTGCACGAGAGCATCGAACATCCGGGCCGGTGGCGCGCCCAATCCGGGCGTTTTTGAGCAAAGTCCTCCTTTCCGGGCTGTTCGTCGTAGGGGTGGCGAATCAGGTCGAGCAGGTCGTCGATGAGGGAGAAATCCCCGGTTTCTGCCTTGTCGATCGCAAGCTGGGCCATGTAGTTGCGCAACACGTATTTCGGGTTGACAGCATTCATTCGTCTGCGGCGATCCTCGCGGGAGGCCGCATTTTCTTTCAGCCGCCCCACGTACTGCCTCAGCCAGCTTCCGGTGCGCGCCCGAAGTTCCGGCGTCAACTGCTCCGGAACGTAATAGGCGTCCATCAACGGCGCCATCAGGACATCGTCGCCCGCTTCTCCCGCCAGCCGATCGCCATGGTCGATCCAGGCAAGGTTCCGAAAGAAGATCGTCATGTCTGTCTCGATCAGGGACAGGAGAGTCAGCAGATCTTGGATCAACCGGTCGTCGGCAGCCGGAGTCACCGTTTCAAGCCCCAGCTTTTTGGCCATCATGACGCTCATCCCCTGCTGACAGGCCTGCCGGTAGCAGCGGTCAAGGGCCGATTCCAGGGGCTCGGCATTGTCGACCAGGGGGTAGACGGCATTGGCCAGTTGGACGAGATTCCAGTGGGCCACCGCCGGCTGGTTGCCGAAGCGGTATCGCCGACCGGCTGCATCGGTGGTATTCGGCGTCCAGTCGGGATCGTAGTTGTCCAAAAATCCATAAGGGCCGTAGTCGATGGTGAGGCCGAGAATGGACATGTTGTCCGTGTTCATCACTCCGTGGACGAACCCCACCCGCATCCAGTGCACGACCATCTCGGCGGTTCGTCGACAGACCTCCTCGAACCACTTGATGTAGACATCGGGCGAGGGCTCCCCCAAATGGGGGAAATCAGTGCGAATGGTGTGATCTGCAAGTTGTTTCAGCACGCCGGTTTCCCCGCGGGCCGAGAATATCTGAAAGCTGCCGAAGCGAGTAAAGGACGGTGCCACGCGGCAGACGACGGCGCCGGGCTCCAGCCTGGGGTGGCCGTCGTAGAACATGTCCCGCTCGACTTCCTCGCCGGTAAGTGTGAGACTCAGGGCCCGGGTGGTGGGGACGCCCAGGTGATGCATGGCTTCACTGCAGAGAAACTCCCTCACCGATGAGCGGAGGACTGCCAAGCCGTCCGCCGTCCGGGAATAGGGCGTCGGACCGGCGCCCTTGAGTTGAAGCGTCCAGCGGCCTGTGCATCGGTCGATGACCTCGCCCAGATTGATGGCGCGCCCGTCCCCGAGCTGACCGGCCCAATTGCCGAACTGATGGCCACCGTAGCAGGTGGCGTGGGGATCCATACCGGGCAGCAGTCGGTTGCCGGTGAACACCTGGGCGAACGCTTCCGATTCGCAGGTTTCCTGGGAGAGGCCGACCAGGTCGGCGACGTCCCGGGAATAGGCGACCAGGGCCGGTTGAACCACAGGGGTGGGAGCCACTCGAGAATAACAGGCCCCAGTCACCTGGCGTCGGCGATTGGTGGTATCAGAGTCGGCCGGAAGGTCCTCGGTGAACCGGTTGTCGAAAACCAACGATGCCAGATCACCGTTACCTGTATGCCGACATCGCACCGGGCCAGTCGCTTTCAGTGGATCTATCAGGTTCATTTCGTCTTTCCTTAGTCGCAGGGCGAATACAAAGTTTGTCCGACCCTCTCGAGGCTAATCACTGGTAGGCCCTGCGCAATGGAAAAAAGACGACAGGAAGGCGCGTTCCCGGACCCAAACCGATATCGAAGACCGATTCTGTCCGACGGTTCGGGCGGGGCACATGGGTGGGGTCTTTATGATGGAGGACCGGGGCGTGGTTTATGGCATCCTTCCCGGCCACCTCCCAAGAGGAGCGGAAAGGCTGAGCCATCGGCTGAGAAAAGGCCGAGCCCGCCGGTGCCTTTCTCCAGTAGGCGCCGGGAAACGTTGCCCCGGGCTCTCCCGCTCCGGCGCATCGGTATCTAGTCCGGTCGTCCGCCACCTCTGAATGCCTCGTCGATCGCCACCTGATACCCTGACGCCAAGGCGTTCGTCTGGTTGGCCATGCCGACAACGTCCATCAACTCGGAGAGCATCGCCTCCGTCATTCCCTTTTGTCTGGCCGATGCGGTGTGGCTGTTGACGCAATATGGGCAGCCATTGGTTGCACTGACGGCGATATAGATCAATTCCTTGACCAATGGATCGAGGGCGCCAGGACCCATGACGCTCTTGACCCCCTCCCAGGTTCGCTTCAGCAGCTCCGGACGCCCCGCAATGGTTTTCCAGAAGTTGTTGATCCAGTCGGTGCTTCGAGTGGCCATGATATCGTCATAGACGTCGCGGACCTCAGGGGTTGCATCTTCGTATGCGATCATGCTGACGGTTGTCATGCGGCGCTCCTTTGGGGTCTGGGGTGGGGGCCCGTCCGCAAGGCGATAGGGGTAATGGCGGATTCGGTCCTATGGAAATAGCCGTCGGCCGATGGTGGCCCATTGAACCGGCAGACAAGAGGGGTCGGTCATGGGGCGTCATCGTCCAAATCGGGGTAAAGCGTTTCCAAACAGTCGGGGCACAAGCCGTGGCTGAAATCGGCCTCCGAGTGGGTGCTGATATAGGATTCAATTTGGTTCCAATAGCCGGTATCGTCTCGAA
>JASFIA010000025.1:0-10990 GCA_050122915.1 Desulfobacterales bacterium
AGATATCAAAGGGTTTTTCCGAGCGTTGAGCCTTCAGACGGATACGGATCTCTATCGCTATGATATCGAGAAAGTCACCCTGATGACGATGCACAGCGCCAAAGGCCTCGAATTCCCTGTCGTATTCATCGCCGGATGCGAAAACGGTCTGATTCCTTATGGGATAGACGACCGGGACACCGACAATATCGACGAGGAGAGACGCCTGTTTTACGTGGCGGCGACACGGGCCAAAGAGCTGCTGGTCTTGTCCTGGGCCCGTCACCGATCGATTCGAGGCATCAAAAGGCGGCAGACCCCGTCCCCCTTCATCTCAGATATCGGAGAGCCTCTCAAGCAAACCCTATTTTTTTGCGGTGATCGATCTAAAGGAGGGGGTCCGGTTCAGATGCCACTGTTCTGAGTCGAAGGTATTGACGCGTTTTATCCATTTCCATCAGGACACCATTATGATGATCAATGACAGAAACGGTCCGCCGCCCCACGAATACTGGATACCTGATTTTTCCGATTTCTCCTTGCCCGCCCATCCGGGCGGCCGCCCTTTCGAATGGCCGAGGGATCTGGAAAACTACTGCTCTTGGCTTGTCGACCATTTGGAGGCCGCCGAGCTACCGCTTCAGCCCCACCATATCGAAATCCTTTACCATCCGGACGTGGTCGACTGGGAACCCGAGAAAATGGGCGGCTATATTGGATACGCATGTTTTTCCCAATATTACTGGTTCGAGACCCCCCGTTTTTCCTACCCGGATGACTTCCTTTCGGATCCTCGCCCAGAGCGGGTCTGCGACCCTGTTGCCACTACCTGGGAAAGCGCCCTTGTGGACGATGACGGTGAATTGATCGAAGATGCCATCGATCTACGCACTTGGCTTGTTTTAGACTGTATGTTTTGGCGCGCCCGGCAGCTGTTCGACCGCCGGTGCTCAGAGCTGAAAGGGGACCGCTTCATCTGGAGCGACATCGGCTGGCGACCGCTTCTGAGAGTGGCGGTCGCCAGGGCCCCTGATCGTGATCGGAAACTGGCCGTTGTCCGGGCGTTTTTCGAAGAGTTCGAACGGTTCGACACGCCTCCCGCCACATGAACAGCACGTACTGCCACCCGTTGATTGGAATTGAGAGGCGCGGGATCGGAGGAGGTTCAGACAGGCAGGCGTTCCGTCGTCGACACGTCCGAACGCGCAAAGCGTTTTGGCCAATAGGGGGTGTACAGGGTGTCGTCGATAATATTCAACCTATTGTTTTTATATGTCAAAGACTGTTTTTCAATCGTTGCGGGATCGCCCATGGCTACTGACAATCAATAGGCGCCGCCATACTAAACAAATCTCAGATATGGTTTCCCATCCCATCGGCCACCAACTGACCCTCAGACCCCCACCCCACCTCTTCTCATCCCTTATTGAATCCTTCCACTGACGGGGGGGATCCGATGAAGCCAATGGTCGGACGCCGGCGTTGGCGGAATATCCGGCCTTATGACCAGATCACTGTCGGAGGCCTGAATGTCGCGATTTCACGACCGGACATCTTGAACGGAGTGACCGCTGTCGATCCACGCCTTGAGGCCTCCTTCGAGAAACACCGCGTCGAAGCCTTCTCCGCGCAGTTTGTCGGTTACGGTCTGGCTGACCGATCCGCCCTTGACACAATAGACAACGGGGCGCTTCCCGGTGGGCAGTTTTCCGCACCATGTGTCGACTTTTTCGGGATCCTGCCATGCCGCGCCGGCAATTTTCCGAGGGGTCGCTTCGTAATCCGCCCGGCGGCGAACATCCAACAGAATCGTCGTTTCGTCAGTAAGGCGTTTTTTCAAAGTGTTGATGTCAATAGAGGGGGGCATGGGACTACTCCTGCTCGTATGTTAAACCGCCAATTTCCAAATCACTCCCGCAACAGCGCCAACAGGCACCAGATAATGGATGGGGAAATGGTATTTTTGCAGCAACACCAAGGAGATAACGGCGGATATCCCCGCATAGAGATCCATGCCGCTGCTGGGCAAGATGACCTTGGTCCCGAACCAGACCCCCAGGTTCAGCACCACCCCCACAACGGCGGCGGTCACACCGGTGAGAGCTGCCTGCAACCCCTGGTTGCGGGCCATGGCCTCGATAAAGGGCGCACCGGCGAATATGAAAAAAAAGCACGGAAGAAAGGTCACATAAGTGGTGATGAGGGCTCCAAGGATGCCCGCTGTCAGCGGACCGAGGCCGGCCGGCAGGTTCCAGGCCGCTAAAAAACCGGCATATTGGGTGACCATGATCAACGGCCCGGGGGTGGATTCGGCCAGGCCCAGCCCGATCAGCATCTGCTGGGTGGACAGCCAGCCGTTGGATACGGCTACTTCGGTGATGTAGCTCAGAACGGCATAGGCACCGCCAAAGGTGACGAATGCCGCCTTGGTGAAAAACAGGCCGATCTGGGTCAGGGTGTCGTCGCAGCCCCGCCAAATCCATATGCCGCCGACGACCAAGAGCCACAAGCAAAGGCAGATGAGAAATACCTTTAGGATGTGGGAAAAAGTCGGTCGGACGTTGGTCCCATGACTGACGGGTTCGGCTTCGATTCGGCATTCACGGCTCTGGGGGTCGAAGGACCCCTTGCAGAACACCTGGGGCAGCCACCGCTGCATGACCCAGCCGCCGAGCGCCGCCCCTGCAACGATATAGGGAAACGGGATTTTGAGGAAGAATACGGAGACAAACGCCAACGCGGCAAATAGATAGAGCACGGGATGCTTGAGGGTCTTCTTTCCGATGCGCAGCACCGCTTCGATGACAACGGCGACCACCACCGGTTGAATGCCGTAGAAAGCGCCGGCCACAGCAGGGATGTCGATATGGGCCGCGGCCAGGTAGCTCAGCAGCAGCATGACAAAAATCGAAGGGATTACGAAAAGCGATCCGGCCGCAATACCGCCCCAGGTGCCATGGAGCCGCCAGCCCATGTAGGTCGCCAGCTGCTGGGCCTCAGGACCGGGCAGCAGCATACAGAAGTTGAGGGCCCGTAAAAAAGGGGTTTCGCCGATCCATTTTCGACGCTCCACCACTTCCTGGTGCATGATGGCGATCTGACCGGCGGGCCCACCGAAACTGATGAATCCCAGCTTGGTCCAGAACTTCAAAGCCTCTTTAAATGAAACCCTTGTTGACGGTATCGCTGTTGTCGGCGCCGGCATGAATCCTCCCGGGTATCGACGGATTGGTGGCGTCCGTTCATTTCGGACGGTCTATCGGTTGTCTGATGAAACCGCTCCTCCGGCCGACCGGTTCCATGCTGGGGTGCGGGGCAAGATAACCGGAGGTTTAGGCGGTGCCGCCCATGATGCTTTAACGAATGGCCATGGCGTCTAAACCCTCCGTTTCAGAATGATCGAATGCGCGCCGATCTCCCGTGCGGGTAAAACCGCCTTCGAACACATCGAACCGGATGTCCATGGGGTTGGGTGAATGCGTGGCGGCGTCGACGAATTTGAAAACTGCTGCCGGCCTCTCCATCTCGGGATCATGGGGATCGACACCACCGGAGGACCATTCGGTGAGCAGGAGGGTCGCTTCCTGGGTGATTGTTGAGTCATCCGATCGGCGGGCCGCCTGGTAGGCGATGATCTGCTCTTCTACCAGCCCTTCCACGAACCGCGCTTCGGAAATCGATCCTTTGCCGCCTCCGTCGACGATTTCCTTGAGCGTCCATCTCAGATCCTCCCGTGACCGCCGGAAGAGGCAATGACCTAAAGGGACTGGTTTGCGGCGACAGACCATACCCGCTGTAATTGTCGCCAAGCCTTCGTCCACAGGCGCCACAAGATCCCCTCTCCGACATCACCTGTTACATTTCAAGTGTATCAGTTGTTAATGGCTGTCAAGGGCATCCGGTATGGTTATCGACACCACCGGCAGCCGCAGAGGGATCCGGGGCTGGTTGTTTTTCCCTTGAAGATGGGTGCCTGTCCGGGGGTGCAGCGGGCATCCAGTAGGGATTCTTGGAATGGTCCCGGGCCACCAGCATGTAGATGGAGGGGATGACGAACAGGGTAAAGAGGGTTCCGACGGCCATGCCTCCCACCAGAACGAGTCCGATGGAATTTCTTGCCGCCGCCCCGGCGCCTGTGACCAGAACCAGGGGGAAATGGCCGGCGATGGTGGCCGCGCTTGTCATGAGAATGGGGCGAAGGCGGGTCATGGCGGCTTCCTGGACGGCTTCCAGCTTCGTCCGGCCCTGCTCCTGGAGATGGTTGGCGAACTCGACGATCAGAATTCCGTTCTTGGACACCAATCCCACCAGGGTCACCAGTCCCACCTGGGAGTAGATGTTCAAGGTGGTCGTCCATCCTTTGGTCCAAAAGGCCACATTGGGGTCCGGCATCTTCAGAAAGGTGAAGATAAGGGCACCAAACATGGCCAGGGGAACCGATCCGGCGAGGATGACGAAGGGGTCTCGAAAACTGTTGAACTGGGCGGCCAGCACGAGGAAAATCAGTGTGACGGCCAGTCCGAATGCCGGGAGGAATTTGTTGCTCTCGGTGCGCAGCTGGCGGGATTCTCCAGTGTAGTCGAGCACATAACCATCAGGAAGGATCTTTGCGGCTTCCCCTTCCAGAAACCGAAGGGCCTCGTCCAGGGGTCTTACCGCCACTCCGCTGATCGTGACGGCATTCAGCTGCTGGAAACGGTTCAAGGATCGGGGAACGGTGACGTTTCTGATGGTGGCGATGGTGCTCAACGGGATGAGCCGATCGTTGTCCCCGGAGATATAGATGTCATTGAGTTGGGCCGGATTGAGGCGATCCGTGCGTCGGATCTGGGGAATGACCTTGTAGCTGCGGCCGAAAATATTGAATCGGTTGACATAGTCGCCCCCCAGCATGGAACCGAGGTCGGCGCCCACCTGCTGAAGATTGAGTCCCAGATCGGCCACCTTGTCCCGATCGATGATCAGCTCCGCCTGTGGCTGGTCGATCTTGACGTCGATCAGGGGGGGGAATGCGAAAAGTCCGCTGCGAATCGCGGCCAACCGGATTTGGCTCGCGAAAGAGAGGATCTGATCGGTCTCGGCGGTCGCGGCCAATATGAACTCGACCGGGAATTGCCCCCCGCCCGGAAGCGCCGACGGGGTCACGGGAAACATGCGGATGCCGGGAATGCGGCTTAATTTCTGCTGCACTTCGGGAAGGATTTCGAACACGGTTCGCTCGCGCTCTTCCCAGGGTGTGGTCACGAGTCCCCCGAAACCGGAATTGGGAAAAGTGATCTGGAAGGTGAAATCGGCCTCCGGAATGCTGAGGAACACATCGTTGGCCGCGGCCGAAAACCGGCTGGTTTGATCAAGGGTGGCGTTGGCGGCCGCGTCGAGGATCCCGAAAACCACCCCCTGATCCTCGGTCGGCGCCAGTTCTTTTGCCGACATCATAAACATGGGGGCCGAGAGCAGGCTCACCACCACCCAGACCAAATACACCGCCGGTCGGGCGGCCAGGGTCGTGGCGAGCCACCGTCCGTAGACGCGCCGAAGGCGTCCGAAGCCCCTGGATATGCGGGCGGCTAATCCCTTCTCCGCCATTCCCCGAAACAGCAGGGTTGCCGACATCATGGGGGAAAGCGTCAGTGCGACCACCCCGGATACGACCACCGCTCCAGCAAGGGTGAAGGCAAACTCACGAAAAAGCGCCCCGGTGAGTCCTCCCTGAAAGCCGATGGGCGCATACACCGCAGCGAGGGTGACCGTCATGGCGATGATCGGTCCGACCAGTTCACGGGCACCCAGAAAGGCGGCATCGAGGGGGCGTTTGCCTTCTCCAATGTGCCGCTCCACGTTTTCCACCACCACGATGGCGTCGTCCACCACCAGCCCCACCGACAAAACGATGGCCAGAAGCGTGAGCAGGTTGATGGTAAAGCCGAATACCTGCATCAGAAAGACCGCTCCGATCAGGGACAGGGGAATCGCCACCACGGGTATCAGAGCGGAGCGCAGCGATCCCAAAAAGAAAAAGATGACCACCACGACGATCAGTAGCGTTTCACCGAGGGTTTTGACTACCTCACGGATGGCATTGTCGATGTATTCGGTGGCATCGTAGGCCACCCTGGCCTCCATGCCGCTCGGCAATTCCCTTTGAATAGCCGTCATTTCTTTCCGAACCCGCTTGATGACATCCAGTGAGTTGGCATTCGGCAGGGTCCAGATTCCCATGAAAACCGCCGTCTGGCCGGAAAATCTCACCTCCGTTTCGTAATTTTCGGCCCCCAGCATCACGTCGGCGATGTCCCTCAGTCGAACGATGGCCCCTCCTTCCTCGCGGATGACCAGGCGATCGAATTCGTCCACGGTTTGAAGGTCCGTGTTGGCGGTCAGGTTGACCTGTATGAGGGATCCTTTGGTTCGCCCGAGGGCGGAGAGGAAATTGTTGGCCGCAAGGGCCTGACGAACCTGAATGGGGCTGATCCCGTAGGCGGCCATGCGCTCGGGCTTGAGCCAGATGCGCATGGCAAAGGTTCTGGCACCCAGGATGTCGGCACGCTGAACCCCTTCCAATGCCGAAAGCCTCGGTTGCACGACCCTCACCAGGTAATCGGTGATCTCGTTCTGGAGAAGAATATCGGAGGTAAAGCTCAGATAGGCCGATGCGAACTCACTGTCCGCCGATTCGATGTTGATGACCGGCACCTCGGCTTCGGGTGGCAGATCCTGTCTGACCTGGTCCACTTTGGAGCTGATCTCGGCAAGGGCTTTTGTGGCGTCGTAGTTGAGCTTTAGGCGAACATTGATGGTGGACAACCCCAGTTCGCTTTCCGACTGAATGTATTCGATGCCGTCGGCGGCGGCGATGGCCCGCTCAAGGGGAGTCGTTATGAATCCTCTCACCAGATCGGCGCTGGCCCCCACATAGACGGTGGTGACGGTGACCGTCGCGTTCTCACTTCTGGGGTATTGCCGCACGTTGAGGGATCGAATGGCCTGTAGTCCGGCAATGATGATCACCAGGCTGACCACCAGGGCGAGAACGGGGCGTCGGATGAAAAGATCGGTTAGCTTCATGGATAGAAGGCGTTTCGAATCGTGCCGACCTGCGGTCGGCATCAGGGATCAGCTGTTTTCGGGTTTGGGGGCCAGTTTGAATTCTGGGGAGAGGGTGTTATCGACCACCACCTGCTGCCCGTTTCTCAGCTTGAAGACTCCGGTGCTCACTACCGTATCCCCTTCCTCAAGCCCCGACACCACTTCGGCGAAATCGCCCCGCTTTTCGCCTAGTCTGACAAACTGCTGGCGGACCTCGAGGCCCGACGGGTCCTCGCCGTCTCCCTTCACTTTCTCCACCACGAACACCGAATCACTGTAGGGAGCATAAAGGATGGCCGTAGCGGGGATAGCCAAGACCGTTTTGGCGGTAGGAAGGATGACTTCCACATCCACGAACATTCCAGGCCGCAGCCTTTCATCGGGGTTGCCGACAGTGGCTTGGATTTTGATGCTGCGTGTTCCAGCGTCCACCTCGGGATTGACGGCTGTAATGAGGCCGCCAATGGATCGTCCGGGGAGCGCGTCCGTCGCCACCCTCACATCGAGACCCGGCTCGATGAATGGCAGTCGCTGTTGAGGGAGGGAGAAATTGACAAAAATCGGGTCCATGGCTTGAAGGGAGACGATGGGATCCCCTTCGTTGAGAATTTGGCCAAGGTTGACCTGTCGAATACCGAGGCGTCCGGCAAAAGGGGCTCGAATGGTTTTCTTGCCGATAATCGAGCGGATATTGTCGGCCTCGGCGACAGCCTGAATGTAGTCGGCCTCCGCCTTGTCGTAAGTCTGTTGAGACACGACTTCTTCGGACAGCAGTTCCTTGGCCCGGCGCAAATTGACCTTGGTCAGTGACACGGTGGCTTTAGCGGCCCGGAGCCTTGCCGATTCCGTCGATATGTCCTGCTGCACGAGCAGGGCGCCAGCCTCAACCGTGGCTCCGGGCTCGAAAGCGATCTTTTCAACCCTGCCGGTCAGCTCGGCGGTGACGGTGACCCCCTGAACCGCTTCCAGGGATCCGACCGCAGCCATCGTGGTTTCCCAGCGGTCGCTCGTCACCTTGGAGGTGGTGACGGTTTCCGGTGGAGGGGAAAACTGCTCTCCCTGGGCGACCATCCGAGAAATTTGAAGACTCTTGACACCAGCCAGGGCGCCTACGACGATGATGAGCCCGACAATGGTGATAAGGATTCGTTTTAGCATCTGAGCGCCATGCTTTGGGGTGAAACCAGTTGGGGGGCCGTTCGCAAATCGGTGGCCCATTCGGATCGGTTTTTTACCATTTCCGATTAGAGAAATCACTAAAAAAATGAGCGTCTGAACACGGATCTCAAACCGGTTTTCCTTTAGCGATGCAGGCATCGACTCTGCCGGCGTCGCATGGAGACGGTGTTATCTGTCCATTGTTTTCGGGAATTTTCTAGACCGGGCCGACGGATATGCGTTTCGAGGGCTCCGCTCTTCGGATCCCTGACGATTGACATATTTCCTGTGTACTGAGATGACTATCAGGCACCGGGGGACCGAGCGTTGCCCCTGAACCCACTCCAGGGGGAGGACGCCGTGAAAATTTGTGTGTTCGGAACCGGCGGTGTCGGGGGGTATTTTGGGGCGAGGCTGGCCCAGTGCGGCGCGGACGTGACTTTTATTGCCAGGGGCGACCATCTTGATGCCATGAGAGAGGACGGACTTCGGGTGACCAGTATTGCCGGGGACGTCCGGATTTACCCGGTGGCGGCAACGGATGAGCCCGCCGATGTGGGAGAGGTGGATGCGGTGCTCCTTGGGGTCAAGGCGTGGCAGGTGCGGGAGGCGGCGGAAGCGATGGGACCTCTCCTCGGCTCGGAAACGGTGGTCGTTCCCCTACAAAACGGCATCGAGACGCCGGATCATCTGAAAGCAGTCATCGGCGGCCGCCATGTGGCCGGCGGTCTTTGCCGGATCATCAGCTTCATAGAGGTCCCAGGGGTGATTCGGCATTCCGGCGCAAAACCCTTCATCGCATTCGGGGAGCTGGATAATCGGCCAAGCAGGCGAATGGATCGACTCAGGGACTGGTTCTCCAAAGCGGTGGGCGTGGATGTGGTTGTCAAGCCGGACATTCAAAGGGCAATGTGGGAAAAATTCGTCATGATATCAGCCTGGAGCGGCCTTGGAGCCATTACCCGTGCCCCGGTGGGAACCCTCTGTCGGCTTCCGGAAACCCGAGGGTTGCTCACGGCCATGATGGATGAAGCGGCGGCTGTCGCCAAGGCCCGGGGGAGCGAGCTTGGGGGCGGCATTTCCCGGCAGCAACTCGCCTTGATGGATACCATTCCACCGGAGACAACGACATCGATGCAGCGCGACCTGCTTCTGGGACGCCCATCGGAGCTGATGGAGCAAAACGGCGCCGTGGTTCGTCTGGGAGGAGATCGGGGCATCGACACCCCGGTCAACGCCGTCGTCTATTATTGCCTCCTCCCCCAGGAGCTGAAGGCGAGGGGCCTTTGACGGTGTGCCTCCGGCGCGACCGGAGAGAGGGACGAGGATCGATCACATGGACGATCATGGAAGCCCATGAGGCCTGAACCACCGATAAAGACACCACCTGCTGACCGGCCGCCTCCTTCCGGCTGGCGGCATCGGCTCCACGAAATTATCTTCGAAGCCGATACGCGGGCCGGCAAGGCTTTCGACGTCGTTCTGATCTGGAGCATTCTGATCAGTGTGTCGGCGGTGATTATGGAGAGCGTCACCGGTATTCGAAGCTCATACGGCCCATATCTTTATGTCGTCGAGTGGTTTTTTACAATTCTGTTCACAGTCGAGTATATTCTTCGTCTCGTCAGCATTGACCGTCCCCTGCGGTATGCCACCAGCTTTCTGGGCATCGTGGATCTTCTGGCAGTCATTCCCACGTATCTGAGCTTCATGATTCCAGGCAGTCAGTCGCTGCTGGCCCTTCGGATCGTGAGATTGCTGAGGGTGTTTCGGGTTTTCAAACTGGCAACCTACCTAAACGAGGCCAGGGTCCTTTCCAGCGCTCTTCGGGCCAGCCGACGAAAAATCAGTGTGTTTCTCCTTGCCGTCCTGACCATCGTGGTCATCATCGGCTCCATTATGTACCTTGTAGAGGGGGAGGCGAACGGGTTTACCGACATACCGAACAGCATTTACTGGGCGATCGTGACACTGACCACGGTGGGATATGGGGACCTGTCCCCCCAGACGCCTTTGGGCAAGGCACTGGCCTCCATTGTCATGGTGATGGGCTACGGCATCATCGCGGTGCCCACCGGGATCGTCACCGTTGAAATTTCCCAGGCTGCCAGACGAACGGTAACCACCCAGGCCTGCCCCTCCTGCGGTGCCGAGGGGCACGACGGGGATGCCGTCTACTGCAAATATTGCGGCGGCCGCATCTGAATCCCCTTCTTTATCGACGGGCACCCCTCACTCCATAATGGTCTAAGGGACACGGACGATGCGAGACACCATCGCCATCATTTTCGATTTTGACGACACCCTGGCGCCGGACAGCACCTCCGGTTTTTTGCAGCGATCCGGGGTGGATGTTCCGTGGTTTTGGCAGGAGAGGGTGGGACCGCTTCTCCGGGACGACTGGGATCCCATACCGGCGTATCTGTATCGAATGATCGAAATGTCCAACAGCGGAGACATTGAACCGATCACCCGCTCCTCCCTGGCGCGCTGGGGGCGAGAACTGTCTCTGTATCCCGGGGTCGACACCGTTTTCCAGCGACTCCACCGCCAGGTCCGGGGGATCAACCCGCGGGTGAGGCTGGAAACCTATCTCATCAGCAGCGGCATCGGGGAGGTGCTCAGACATACGGCCATCTCCCATCGGTTTGCCGATATCTGGGCTTCGGAATTCGCATATGATGATTCCGGACGGATCCGGTTTCCCAAAAAAGTGGTGAGCTTCACCGACAAGACCCGCTACATCTTTCAGGTGCACAAGGGATTC
>JASFIA010000026.1:0-10942 GCA_050122915.1 Desulfobacterales bacterium
CATCCGAAACAACCTTAGAAAAAGCGTCGCTGGCCACCTCCCGCGCCGTCCCCTGATGGTGGGTGGGAACCCACAAGGGAACCCGCTCTGGAGGCCGTGGTTACCATCCGTGGTGCCGATGCGCTTTCCCAAAGGCATTCATGAACCGTTAAAATATAATAACGTTCAGTCAGAGATATTGGAAAGTCAACCGGTATTCACCCCAAAAATTCGGCGGACCCCATTGGATCGCTTCCTCCCCATTGCGGCGATGTCCCTCCGTGGGAAGATGTTCAACGAGTGTCATTTGTGAGGTAGCGCGTCCGCCATGATAAAGAAAAGACAGCACGGACCCTTTCCGGATATCGGGGAACGCCGCAGATCCTATCGGGTGCCATACGGCTTGTTTGGTCAGGTATGGATCGAGGGGATGACCGTGAGTTGCCGGATGATCGATATCAGCCCGGAAGGATGTCTCTCCGAAGTGGATCAGGACGTCGCCGTGGGCAGCTGCCTCAGATTCGGTTTTCGGCTGCGGCACAGCCGGGTATGTGTATGCCTTCCCTGTAAAGTGGTCAGAAAGGGTGACGATGGCGTGGGCCTTGCTTTTCTTTAGGGAAGGGCCCTTCCAATGCTCCGTCCGCCGTCCGTCCAAACCACGGGATCGTTGCCTGTGGCGTTTCCTGGGTGTGCTCTTGGGATGCCGATTCGCCGGATTCGATTCTGAGCTCAGAAATAGCGGCCATAGCATTTACGGTCTTCAGGAGATGAGAGCCTGGATCGACGCCGCCCCACCCATTTGCGTCGGCTTTGGGGGTCTTCAGGGAGCGGCAAGAGGCCAGAACAGGGGGAGCACCAGTGCCACGACGATCAGCACCACTAGGGTCAGGGGAACCCCGGCAATGAGGTAGTCCTTGAATCGATACCGACCCGGCCCCATTACCATGACATTTGCGGGATGGGAAATCGGTGTCATGAAGCTGGCGGAAGCGGCCATGGCCATGGCCATCATCATGGCGTAGGGGGAAGCGCCCATGTTCCCTGCGGTGCTGAGGACGATCGGGGTCATCAGCACTACCAATGCCGATGTCGGTATGACGCAGGTGGCGACGAAGGTCAGGATCATCAAACCCACCATCACCGCGACAGGCCCCATCGCCCCGACGGCCCCGACGACCTTGGACGCCACGAAAAGGGCGGCTCCGGTCTCGTCCAGGGCCATGCCAAGTGGCATCATCCCGGCGATCAGGAAAATGCCCTTCCATTCGATATCCCGGTAGGCTTCCTCCATGGTCAGACATTTGGTCAGTACCATAACGGCCGCACCGACTACCGCAGCGATGTAGATGGGGGCCCAGCCCATAACGACTGGAATCAGGACCCCGGCCATCACGGCGATGCTGACTTTGGCCCTTTCTGTGGAGGGGGCCTCCTGGGCGGATTCCGTCAAAACCAAAAAATCATGTTCCCGTGCCAGAAGCCGGAGTTTTTCCCGGGGCCCGAAGATCAAGAGGGCATCCCCGAATCGCAGCGGCATACCGGCCAAAAACTCCGATTCGTATATCTGGCCCTCCCGCCAAATCGCCAGTACGCTCAATCCGAATTTTTCCCGGAAGTGAAGTTCCTTCAGGGTTTGACCGGCGAGGGTTGTGTGGGGGGAGAGCATGGTCTCAGCCAGCCCGAAATCACCGGATTCGATGGTTTCGAGCACTTTGACGTCGACAGACCGGACATCCAGGGCTCCCAGGTGGCTGAGTAGATCGAGGTCCTCCCGACGGCCCAGGATTTGAAGCCGGTCACCCGACATCAGGGTTTCCGTCGGGGAGGGCATCGCAATAGCTGTCCCCTCTCTAACAATGGATAAAACACTCGCCCCGACCCGCTCGCCCAGACGGCTTTCCGCCAGGGATTTTCCCACTAGCAGGCTGCCGGCGGGCACCTTCATGGTCAGCAGACGGTCTTCCAGGTGATAGATGCGGCTCAGCCGGTCGGGATCGGCGGATTGAACCTCCTCGAACTCGCCGGCTTCCCGGAGTGCGTCAAAGGCGTTTTCCGGGCCTCGGACCAGAAGAATGTCTCCGGCGTCAAGACTTTGAACGGCGATCTGGGCCCGGCGAACGGTTTGTTTCCGGCGAATGGCAAGAATCTGCATCCCGTATCGATTCCTGAAGTCGAGCTGTCCGACGGTTTTACCGACGATGTCCGTCGCCCCTGTGAGCCGGATTTCGGCTGTGCGGGTGCTGCCGTCGAGGACGGCGCCCACGGAGGCGTGTCCGGTGTCGGCGACCAGCTCGCTCCAGTGGCTTAGTTCGGCCTTCAGTGAGGTAACGTCTCCGCTTCGCCCTTCGACGATAAGGCCGTCGCCGGCCATCAGGGTTTTGGAGGGCTGAGGAGCGATCAGGAGGGCACCCTTCCGGTCGATCGCCACCACATTGAGCCCCAGGACCGCCCCCAATCGGGTCTCGGCGATGGTTTTCCCGATGAGGGGGGAGCCGGGAGGCAGGTAGAGTTCAAAGGTCCGGTCCTGTAAATGGTATTGTTGAATGAGGTCTTGGCCTTGTCGGCTGTCCCCGACGGTATGCTCGATGCCTCGGTCCGGCAGCCAGCGTCTGCCGACGAGAGACATGTAGGCAATGCCGGCCGCCATGACGGCAATGCCGACAGGGGTGAAGTCAAACAGGGAAAAAGGCGTCATTCCGTTGTCCCTGAGGGCTTCGCTGACAATGATGTTGGGCGGCGTTCCGATTTGGGTGGTGAGTCCCCCAAGAAGAGAGCCGTATGCCAGGGGCATCAGCAGCCGGGCCGACGGGGTGCCGGTTTGCCGGGCAATGTCCATGACCACCGGCAGCATCAATGCCGCCACGGCCACGTTGTTCATGAAGGCCGACATGGCTCCGGCGCAGGTCATGATGACGGCCACGAGCACAGCCTCTTGGCGACCCGATACTTTCAGGACAAACCGCCCGATGATGCTGGCCACGCCGGTTCGGGTCAATCCACCGCTGAGTATGAAGACCGCCCAAACGGTGATGACTGCGGGATTGCTGAAGCCTGATAGGGCCTGGGTCGGACTCACCAGACCCGTCAGTGCCGATGCCCCCAGAACCAGGAGTGCGGTGACCTCCATCGGAATGACCTCGGAAACCAGCAGCAAGACCGACAATCCAAGAATACCAAAGACCAATACCATGTCCGGGGTCATTAGGACGGGTTCCTTTCTGCTCCGCCACTATCCGGAAACCCTATCAAACCGGAGAACGGGCGGTATCTTTCCGGGGTTTCTACTAGAATAGTGCATTTGGCGCCCGAGGCCAATCCGGATCACGAAAAGATGTCGAGAGGCGGCGCGACGGGGAGGACAGGGAGCAGTCAGGAGGCAAGTTGCCTGGCGGCGGCGACGAAGGCCATCCCGACCACCATGGCCAGAAATGCATTGCGGGTTTTGTAGGCGCACCAGGCGGTGGACATTGCCGCAAGGCATCCCCAGAGGCCGGCGGACAGAATGCCCGGTGCCACCAGAGACAGCAGAATGGTTCCCGGCAGGGCGTCCATGATCCGCTTGAAGCGTCCGTGCCCCGGCAGTTTCTCCGATAGAAGCAGCCCGCCCAGACGAAGACCGTAGGTGACCAGAGCGGCACCGGCGATGACTGCCCAGGCGGCCAGCGGCTGTTCAGGTGATCCCATCGTTGAGTCCTTTGGCATCGCCGGCCGATTTGGATCCGACCGAATCCGGTGGTCGTGGTGCCGCCTCCGCCCGAGGCGCGGCGGAGACGCCGGCGGCAAGGGCTCCGCCCAATCCGCCGATCACGATGTACCATTTCCCGGGAAGCAGTTTTTCGACAGCCACGGCAAGCACCGCGGCCACCATCCAGGGGATCATGTCGTTTTTACCGCGCCATAGGCTGACGGCAAGGGCCGTGAACACAGCGACGAACGCGAAATCAAGGGCAAAGGCCTCCGGATTCTGCACCATGCTGCCCAGGCGGTGTCCGGTTAGGGTACCCATGCACCACACCGTTACGAGGCAGAGACCGCCTCCGAACAGAAAGCCGGTGGAGGCTCCTCCGCGACGGTAGGCGGCCATGGTGACGGCCCAATTCTCGTCGGCCACCAAGTGCATCATGAATGCCTTGTGTGCCAGGGACTTTCCCTGAAAGATCGGGTTCAGGGAGGCGCCGATCAAAAGATAGCGGAGATTTATGACCCACACGGCGATGACGATTTCCAAAATGGGCAGGGGCGGCGTCCACATGTCCACCATCACGAACTGGGCGGAGCCGGCGAAGACGGAAAGGTTCATGATGAGAAGCTCATACCAAGCGATGCCCTTTTGTGCCGCAAGGACGCCCAGCACGCTGCCGTAAGCGCCGACGCTCGCCGCCACAGGCAGATTGGCGGCCGCCCCCCGCTGTACCGCGTTCGTCATTGTGGCTGCAGGGCGTGTCATGGTTTTCCTTGCGAAAGCGCGATGTCCACGGCTTTTAGCCCGTGAAGGGTCGTCGTGTCGTAAAGCGGGACTGCCGTATCCTCCTGGTCCACCAGGAGAGCAATTTCGGTGCAGCCCAAAATCACCGCCTCCGCACCTGCTGCCGCCAGGGCGTCGATAACCCTGAGGTATGTGTCCCTCGAGGCATCCAGGATCCTCCCCATGCAGAGCTCCTCGAAGATGATTCGATGGATTTCTCCTCGATCCTCCGGGGGCGGCACCGCCACCTCGATACCGTATTTTTCGGAGAGCCGCCCACTGAAGAAATGCTCCTCCATTGTGAAGCGGGTGCCAATAAGGCCTACGCGACGGATCCCGTCGGCGGTCAGGGCTTCGGCGGCGGCGTCGGCGATGTGGAGCAGAGGGATTCGAACGGATTTTTCGATGGCCGGCGCGATGTGGTGGATGGTGTTGGTGCAGATCAGAAAGAAATCGGACCCGCCGGCTTCCACCTTGCGGGCGGCATCGGATAGAATGGCTTCGATTCCTCCCCAGTCTCCCCGGCGCATCAGGGCCTCGATCTCTGCGAACGCCACGCTGAAGAGGCAGATTTTGGCGGAGTGCAGTCCCCCGAGCCGCCGCCTCACCTCTTCATTCAAGATGCGGTAGTAGCTTGCCGTAGACTCCCAACTCATGCCGCCGAGCAATCCGATGGTTTTCATCCCGTGAAACCTCCCATCCGGCTGCGGGCGGGGCGATCCTCTGGGTGAGGGCCCCGTCCTGTATCCTTTGGTGTTGACAAGTCGTTTATCACAGGCGTAGGGGGTATAACAGATACAGATAATCAATAATACCGCCATAACAGAAAGGGCCCGCACATGCCCCAACCGGTTGCCGCCTATCGCTATGTCCGACTGGCCGACGAGCTCGAAGGGCAGATCAAGGACGGTGTCTTCAGGGCAGGGGAGAAGCTTCCCTCCATTCGGAAACTGACCGTCGCGACAGGCCTCAGCCTGACTACCGTCTACCAGGCATTCGTGGAACTCGAAGGGCGGGGGTTGGTGGAACCCCGCCAGAAGTCGGGGTATTTCGTGAAGCCGGTGCTGCACCGGCTGCTGCCGCCCCCCCGGCTCAAAGCCCATCGGGCCGTGCCCCGCCGCGGGAGCGTCAACACCCTTGCGCGGTCAGTCATAGAGGCTATGGGGGACCCCGACATGCTTCGCCTGGGCGGCACTGTGACGGCGCCGGAGCTGCTGCCGACCCGTCAGCTAAGCGCCATTATCCGGTCCATTTCAGCCGCCCGGATGACGCAATTCCTGACCACTTACGAAAGCCCGGTGGGACACCTGTCCCTCAGGCGGGAGATCGCCAAGCGCTCCATCGAGATGGGTCATCGGATCGACACCGAGGATATCGTGATCACCAGCGGTTGCATCGAAGCGGTCGGGCTCTGCCTCAGGGCGGTGACCCAACCCGGTGACACGGTGGCCGTCGAATCGCCCACCTATCCCTGGTTCCTGCAATTGCTGGAGGATCTCAATCTATACGCGCTGGAGGTATCGACCGATCCCTCTACCGGTGTGGATTTGGATTCACTGAAAAAGGCGGTGGAGGCAAACGATGTCAACGCCTGTCTTCTGGTGCCCAATTTTCACAATCCCTTGGGATGCCTCATGCCGGATCCCAAGAAGGAGGCACTGGTCGCTTATTTAAACAAGAGGACGATCCCCATCATCGAGGACGACATCCACGGAGACCTCTTCTTCGGAAGGGTCCGGCCCACCACCCTCAAGGCCTATGATCGCCGTGGCCTCGTTCTCGGCTGTTCCTCCTTTTCAAAAACCCTGTCACCGGGATTGCGAGTCGGATGGGCGATGCCGGGCCGCTATGCCGATGCGGTGAAGCGATTGAAGATGAACGCCACCATCTCGTCGCCGACCCTGAACCAATTCGTGATCGGCCAATTCCTCAAGAGCGGCGGCTACGACCGTCATCTCCGGCGGCTTCGGGCAGCCCTGAAAAACCAGGCCAGCAACATGGCCCTGTCCGTTGCCAGGCATTTTCCTCAGGGTACCCGCATTACCGCCCCGGACGGGGGCCTCACCCTCTGGGTGGAACTCCCGTCGAAAGTGGACGGGCTCGACGTCTTCAAGGCCGCTTTGGGGGCTGGAATCGCCGTCCTTCCCGGTTCCATGTGTTCGGGGTCCAACCGCTACCGGCATTTCATCCGCCTGAGCTGCGGTTTGCCCTGGAGCGATGCCGTCGAGCGGGGTATCGAGACCCTGGGGGTCATGGTCGGTCGATTGGGCGAGGGCCGAAAGGGGGCCTGAGGGGCAACGGCCGCCGCTGATGCCCCCTCAGGCATCCATGCCCGTTCCCCAGTCGTATCGGCGTTTGATGTACTTAAGGATGAGGGCGGTATCGGTTCGGATGACGCCGTCGATGCCGTTGATCTTCCGGTAGATCAGGTCGTTCAGATCGTCCATGGAACGGGTGACGAATTCGGTGTAGATGTCCGATCCACCTGTGGCGTGGACGATAAACCAGACCTCCGGAAGGGCCTCGAGCCTCCGGGTGATTTGATCGATCTTTTTGATCTCCGCATGAATGCGGATGATGCCGACAATTTCGAAGCCGATCTTGAGGGGATTGCTGACGGCCACGATCTGGATAATGTTTTCGCTGGTCAGTCGGTTGAGTCGGGAGCGCACCGTGGCCTCTGAAATGCCGATGATTTTAGCGATTTCGGTGTTGGGAATCCGGCCGTCCTTTTGCAGCAGGCGGATCATTTCCCGATCCACTCGGTCAAGGGGCTTCTTTTTATGCTTCCTTGCGTTCTGGGTGGGCTTTCGGCGGTCATCGGGGGGGCTCTTTGTGGTCATGGCGCGGCGGCATTCCTTTTCGGGCGTTGACGGTTCAGGGGAGAATGAACGGCATGGAGGACCCTAATGGAATTGAGCGCCAAAAGCAAAGCCGAAATTATCGGTCGATCATTATGGCGGGAC
Source organism: Desulfobacterales bacterium (assembly GCA_050122915.1). GTDB lineage: Bacteria > Desulfobacterota > Desulfobacteria > Desulfobacterales > UBA5852 > CALNZV01. The sequence continues at coordinate 7,411 of JASFIA010000026.1, forward strand.
AAATATCGCTTTATTCGTTATATTTTAATCTTTATTTTTGCTTAATCGTCGTTTATAGTCCATCTTGAAGTACATATCGTTTTTTCACCTTGCCTTATTCTCTGCCACCGGGGAGGGAAATATCCGATTCCATTAATCGTGGAGGAGAGCCGATGGATCTGCCGGTATTGAAGAACTATGTGGATGGCGAGTGGACGACGGCCGATACGGACCGTTTTGGGGATGTCTGGTGCCCGGCCACCGGGGAGCCAATCGCCCGGGTGCCCTTTTCGACCGGCAAGGATGTGGACCGAGCGGTGGCGGCGGCATCGGCTGCTTTCGAAGAGTGGCGCGAGACGCCGCCGCTCTCACGGGCCCGGGTCCTCTTCCGGCTGAAGGAGGCGTTTGAGGACCATTTCGAGGAGATCGCCCGGGTGCTGACCACCGAGCAGGGCAAATGCATCGACGAGTCCAGGGGTGAGGTCCGACGGATGATCGAAAATGTCGAACACGCCACAGGGGTGACCACCCTGCAATGCGGCTACACCTTAGAGGACGTGGCCAAGGGGATCGACTGCTATGGTCATCGCCAGCCCCTGGGGGTATTCGCCTGCATCGCCCCCTACAACTTTCCAGCGATGGTGCCGTGGTGGTTTTTGCCGTATGCCATTGTGGCCGGCAATACTTACGTCATCAAGCCCTCCGAACAGGTTCCGATGACCCAGACCCGGGTCTTCGAGATCATCGACGACGTGGGCCTTCCCGAAGGGGTGGTCAACATGGTCCACGGAAGCCGCGACGTGGTCAACGCCCTGCTCGATCATCCAGGCATCGAGGGGATCTCTTTCGTGGGATCCACTCCCACCGCCAGATACATCTATGAGCGGTGCGGTGCGACCGGCAAACGGGTCCAGTCTCTCGGGGGGGCGAAGAACATCGTCGCCGTCATGCCCGACGCGAATCTTGAAGCGGGCATGCCCTCTCTCATCACATCCTTTTTCGGTTGCGCCGGCCAGCGGTGCCTATCGGGATCCATCCTCGTTCCGGTGGGAGACGCCGCAGGGGCCGTCAAGACCGCCTTTACCGAGGCGGCCCGGAAGCTCAAGGTGGGTGACGGTCTCGACGAATCGTCCTCCATGGGGCCGGTGATCAGCGGGGCCCACAAAGAGCGAGTGCTGGGCTACATCGAAAAAGGCATTGCAGAGGGGGCGGAGCTGGTATTGGACGGCCGGGGCGTTCGTGTTGACGGGCGCCCGCAGGGGTTTTTCATCGGTCCCACGATTTTCGACAAGGTCCGCCCGGAGATGGCCATCGCGCGGGAGGAAATTTTCGGCCCTGTGGTGAGCATTGTGGCGGCAGAGGATATCGACGAGGCCGTGGAACTGGTTAACTCGAGAGGGTTTGCCAATGCCGCCTGCATCTACACCCAGAGCGGTGCCGCCGCACGGGAGTTTAAATACCGGGTGAAGCCCAGCATGGTAGGCGTCAACATCGGAATCGCAGCACCCATGAGTTTTTTCCCCTTCGGCGGTGCCGGAAACTCGATGTTCGGCGACATCAAAGGCCACGGCCAGGAGATCTTTCAATTTTTCACGGACACCAAGGTGGTGATGGAGCGCTGGTTTTGACCCGGCGCCGCGAACCGCCCCAGACCCGAAAAGTGAGGCCCCCATGCCCCTGTCCAGTTTTGGAGCGATTTTGACCTTTGCCGAGACCATGGAAGCCAGTGATGCTGGGTTCTACAGGAAACTGGCCGTCGTGGCCGTCGATAAAGCCCCCCTGTTCGAACAGTTTGCCGCCGACGGGGAGAAGAACGTCAAAACCCTCCAGCGGGTTCGGCGGGAGAACGTCACCGAAATGATCCTGGAGCCCATTTCGGATTTCTTCCGTGCACCCTACGGGATCGATCCGGGGGATCCATCGGCACTGGATTCCGGTCAGGCCTTGGCGGCATCGACCGTGCTGGAGAAACGGGCCGTGGATTTCTACCAGACGGCATCCCAAAAAATCCGCGCCCTGCCGGAAGTCTCAAGGTCTCTAAAGAGGCTCGGGAAGAAGAGAAAAGAGCGGCTTCCCATGGTTTCCTGATCCGGCAGACAGCCATTAGACCCTTTACCAGCGGAGGTCCACGATGACACCAACCCTCCAGTCAGCGCTTCCCGAACTTCCCCCATACCCCCACGAGCCCAGGCCCTACGACGGGCCGTCCTATGAGGACGTTCGGAAGCTTCGCCGTCAGCATCTCTCACCGGCGCTTCTTACCTACTACCGAGATCCCCTGATGATAGTCGAGGGATCCATGCAGTACCTTTACGACCATACCGGCCGTCGCTACCTGGACGGTTTCGGGGGGATCGTGACGATCAGTGTCGGCCATTGCCACCCCTATGTGGTGCAGCGGGCCAAGGCACAGCTGGACACCCTTCAGCACACCACCACCATCTACTACCACCCCACTATCACCGAATACGCCGAACTTCTGGCCGGCACCCTGCCTGGAGATCTGAAGGTCGTGTATTTCGTTAATTCGGGAACCGAGGCCAACGACCTGGCCCTTCTCATGGCCAGAGCCTATACGGGCAACTATGACGTGGTCGCCCTTCGAAACGCCTACCACGGGGGCAGCCCAGGCGCCATGGGGCTGACCGCCCACAGCACGTGGAAGTACAATGTTCCCCACAGCTTCGGCGTTCACCATGCGGTCTGCCCGGACCCCTACCGGGGCCCCTGGGGGATGGATGACCCCCATGCAGGAAGAAAATACGCCGAGGACATCCAAAGCGTGATCCGATTTGCCACCCCGGGGTCGGTGGCGGCCTTTTTTGCCGAAACCATCCAGGGGGTGGGCGGCAGCGTGGTGTATCCAGACGGGTATCTCTCCCACGCCTACGGCCATGTCAGAGCCACCGGCGGCCTCTGCATCGCCGACGAGGTCCAGACAGGGTTCGGACGCACCGGCGAGGCCTTTTGGGGGTTCGAGACACAGGGCGTCGTCCCGGACATCGTCACCATGGCCAAGGGCATCGGCAACGGTGCCGCCCTGGCCGCGGTGGTGACCACGATGGAAATCGCCTCCGCCCTAACCAGCCGGATTCACTTCAACACCTTCGGTGGCAATCCGGTTTCCTGCGCCATCGGCAAGGCCGTACTCGAAGTGATCCTTAAAGAAAACTTCCAGGACCGCTGCCGGGACATCGGCGGCTATTTGCTGGACGGGTTCCGCGATCTTCAGGCCAGACACCCAGTGATCGGAGATGTCAGGGGCAAGGGTCTCATGACCGGTATCGAGCTGGTGGAGGACCGGAAGACGAAGGCACCGGCCATCCAGGCCTGCCTCCAGGTCTTCGAGCGGGCCAAGGACTTGGGGCTTCTCATCGGCAAAGGGGGGTTCTTCGGAAATGTGCTCCGCGTCAAACCCCCCATGTGCATTACCCGGGCCGATGTGGATTTCATGGTTCAAGTGCTCGATATCGCCCTGTCGGAGGTCTGATCCCAAACCCCCTCTGCCGTCGACCAGCGCCGGGGGTGGGCCGCTGGGCTAAACGAGATAGAA
>JASFIA010000027.1:0-10824 GCA_050122915.1 Desulfobacterales bacterium
GTCGCCGAGGCCGCCAATGCAGCTACCCAGACTCGTCCGGTGGTCTGTGACGGCTTGAAGCTGATAGACTACTGGAAAAAGGTCCGAGGCAACAAGTTCATGACGGTGATCAGTTCCCAAGGGTTTTCCAACGAAACCCTTGGCGGCCATTTGGTCATTAACGGCGGCTTCAGCGGCGACGAGGGCGATTTGTTCCCCTGCAACCTGTCTGATTCCGAACTGGGCGGCGTAGAGGTGGGCACGGCAGTCTGCCGCAGCGATGCCCTCTGGGTCCTCTCCCACGTCACTTTGCATCCGCTTTTGGGGCTGAGCGGGGCATTGCTCAACGGCGGATTCGACTGCCTGGTCGGCCGCGCCCGCACCCGTTTGCTCAAATCGATCAACCCCTATATTTTTAATGGACAAAAACCCCCTTCAATGGAATTGCGCGGGTTCCAGCGAAGGGCCCTGGAAAGCTATCTGGGGGTCAGGGCGGCGGTGGAAGGCAAGATTTTCTTTATCAACTATCTTTGGGACGTGACTCCGCAGCCTGATTTTTATCCTTTCAGCGAGATCCCGGTGGTCGAAAACAAAGGCTTTCTGGCCTCAAGAGACCCGGTCGCCATCGATAGGGCCAGCGTGGACATCATCCAAGAACAGGGGAGTGTAGACGTGGGCGCCGTCAGCGGGGCAGATGTTATGGCCGTCCTCCAGGAGGCTGAGCGCATGGGGATCGGCAGCCAAAAATACACCCTCAGACGTCTGTCATAAACGGTATCGCCAGCAAGGAGGATTCAATGGATGAATTGACCCGCAAGGAATTCGAGGAAAAACAGCAGCGCCAGCTGGTCAAGGAAGGTGCCATCGCCGAAGCCCTGCAGTACGTCAAATACAAAATTGCCATCCTCTCAGGCAAGGGCGGTGTCGGCAAAACCGCCACCACGGTGAATCTGGCGGCGGCATTGCAAAAGGCCGGCTTGCGGGTAGGGGTTTTCGATGCCGACCTGCATGGCCCCAGCGTCCCCAAAATGTTCGGTATCAAAAAGGAGGCCAAGCTCAACGGGGCCTTTTGGCTCGATCCGGTCGTGACCGAGCACGGTATCAAAGCCCTTTCGGTGGCCTTGTTCTGGCCCGGCGACATGACTCCGGTGATGTGGCGGGGTCAGGCAAAGAGCCGTACCATCCGACAACTGCTGTCCTCCGCCAAGTGGGGAGGCCTTGATTTTCTGCTGGTGGACCTGCCGCCGGGAACTGGCGACGAGCCGATAGCCATTCTCAAGTCGATTCCGGACCTGGATGGTGCGATCATCGTGACCACCCCCCAGGAGGTGGCCACCCTCGTGTGCTCAAAAGCGGTCAACGCGGCACAGACTCTGGGCGCCGATGTGATAGGGCTCATCGAAAACATGAGCATGTATGTTTGCGGTGATTGCGGGGATACGGTCTATTTATTCGGCAAGGACAAGGGGAAGCAATTGGCGCGGATGATGGAAATTCCGTTTTTGGGTTCGATACCGATCGATCCGTTGTTTTCCGAGGCTGCAGACAGCGGTGTCCCGGTGGTGAACCTTCACCCGGACAGCATCACTGCCAAGGCCTTTACCACGATTGCAGACACACTGAGGACACGGCTTCCCCCCAAAGAGGTGCCCGATGCGCCGCCTGAGGAAAGCCGCCCCTGCCCTGGCGCCGGTCACCACCACCATGAACACGGCGACGGCTGCAATCATCCCCACCATCACCACCGGCACTGATTGGTGGTGACAACCGAGTCAAGTGCAAGTCAACACCCTGATATGAAAGGAGACCCAATCGTGAGTGAAGAAAAGAGTGGAACCCAGTTGGTTCGAGAAATGTGCCAAACTTTCCGTGACGTGGCTGAAACGACGCAATTTGATGTTGTAAAGGAAAAACTGGTTTCTCTTGCAGACAGCCTGGAGTCCATTGCCAAGAAGCTCTATTTCAAGACCCAGAAGGGCACCGAAGACATGGAGGAGCTGACAAAAGAATTTGAGGCGATGCAGGGCAAGTTGGCCGCATGTCAGGAAGCGGGCGCAGCCCAAGCGTTTTGCACGCCATTTTACGACAAATTGGAAAAAATTATCAAACATGTCCAGACGATGAAGGTCCGTATGACCTGAGGAGACCTCGATGGATCTTAATCCAGACGACCGGGAAATGATAAAGGATATTACCCGACTAGGGGTTCGTACCGCCGTGCTCCTCAAGGGCGTGATGCTTCAGAAAGTCGGTCGTGACACCCTGGAATGGGGCCTGACGGAACTGGCGCCCGGTGATCTGATGCGCACCTATTTTGACCGTTTGGTTGATCGACCGGAGTGGGTGCATCTGCTCAACATTCTGCATCTTGTCTACAGCCTGGAAGGGCAGCTTGATTTCCAAATTCGTGAGTACGGTATCGATTCGGTCAAAGATGACCTGCAGGAGATCAATTTCAGTCTTCAGCAGATCGGAGAGCAGTTTGACCTTGAAGGGTTGCGCGAGACGGTCTGACGGGGTGCGCTTTACCGTCGGCACCCATTCAGGCATCGGCCCGCCGATACCGAGTGGAAAAAGAACCGGCTGGAGGCGCCGCAACCGTTATCGTTCTACAGGATCCCCATCGGCTGTGGGGTGGTCACGTCAGGCTCCCGCCGCATCCATGCAAGATCATGTTCAGAAAGGAGACAGTGAATGAAACTTGAAGGCAAAGTGGCCATTGTGACCGGCGGGGCCCGCGGCAATGGCCTGGCCATTGCCAAATGTCTGGCCGGGGAGGGCGCGGATATTGCCATCGCCGACATTTGCGAGGATATGAAAACCCTGCCCTATCCGTTGTCGACTCCCGAAACCATGTCGGAGGCGGTGAAAACCATTCGCGGCATGGGCCGAAAGGCCGAGGGAATCAAGTGCGACGTGAGAAAGGCATCCGATGTCTCAGCGATGGTGGATCAGGTCTTGGGCACCTTCGGCAAGATCGACATTCTCGTAAACAACGCCGGAAACACCTCCATGGTGGCCATCGCTGAGATGGAAGAAGCCGTGTGGGACGAGGTTGTCGACACCCACTTGAAGGGCATGTATCTGTGCTGCCGCTATGTGCTTCCCCACATGATCAGCCAGCACAGCGGAAAGGTGGTGAGTATCTCATCCGTCGGGGGTCAGCGGGGGTTCGGCATGGGGGGGCACTACTGCGCGGCCAAGCACGGGATCATCGGGCTGAACAAATCCATTGCCATGGAGGTGGCCGATCACAACATCAACGCCAACGTGGTTTGCCCGGGTACTGTGTGGACCCCCATGATGAAAGGGATCGCCGAGAGCTTCGGCATGGAAGACGAAGAGGGCAAAGAGCAGTTTTTTGCAGGACACATATTAAAAGAACGCGAACTCGTCCCCGAGGATATCGGCAAGGCCGTTTTGTGGCTGTGCACCGACGATTCGGCCAATATCACCGGCAACCTCATCACCGTCGATCAGGGATGGACCGCCCAGGCGCCGTAAGCGGCTGCTGAAAGGGGGGGCATCCTGTCCGCGGGGTCATGGGGGTGAAGATGATGGCCCCTGAACCGCGGGCGGATGACAAAGATCCAAACCCAAAGGAGTCAGTTATCATGGCAATGAAAGAAACGGACGGCAAAGAGATCTTGGAGAAGAGAAACGAAACCGATGCAGAGGAGCAGATGACCATTGCGACCCCCATCATTGAGGAAATCACCATCGAGGAACTGGCGGTGGATGGGATTTGCGGCATATATTAATCGTTACGGTATGGTGGCTTCATGCAATTGAATTCGGTCTACCGCCTGGCGGAGGGGGTTCAGGTTCGGAATGAGGTTTTCGGGCTTCTGTTCTACGACTACCGAGGTCCTCGGCTGTATTTCGTGCCGTCGAAGCGGTTGTTGACCGATGCGTTCTTCGAAGGAACGCAATCGGTGGCAGATTTGCTCGACACCCTCTGCGCCGAAATGCCGTGGCCCCGCGAAAAACTGACGGACACATTGGGCCGCTTGCTGAACGCTCTCGAAAGAAAGGGGCTCGTCTGTGGGCAATCGATTTGTTGAGATGGGCCTTTCCGGCCCCGTCAACGTCACTTGGGAGGTGACTTACGCCTGCAATCTTTCCTGCATCCACTGTTTGTCCGATTCCGGGACCAAGCGGGCGGCAGAGTTGTCGACCGATGAGTGCCGGCAGGTCGTCGACGCGCTTTCCGCAATGAAGGTGTTTCAATTCAATATCGGCGGGGGCGAGCCTTTCATCCGTCCGGACTTCCTGGACCTGATGGACTATGCCCACGACAAGGGAATGGTCACCTGCATCAGCACCAACGGCACCTTGATCGACCGGGAGGTCGCACGACGGCTCGATCACCCGTTGGTGTACATCCAGGTCAGTCTCGACGGGGCCACCCCTGAAACCAATGATCCCATAAGGGGGCGGGGAAGCTTCGGCAAGGTGTTGACGGCCTTGGAATGCCTCAGGGAACGGGATATCGAGGTCAGCATCAACACCGTATTGACCCGGCTGAGCTTTCCCGAGTTGGACCGTATGACCGGATTGGCTGAGGAGTATGGAGCCAAACTGCGCGTATCCCGGTTCAGGCCCTCGGGCAGGGGCAAGCGGTCCTGGGCGGCACTCAACGTGACGGGGGAGCAGATGTTAGCCTTCTCCGACTGGCTGAACCGTCATTTGAAGGTTTCCACCGGGGACTCCTTCTTCTCCGTTTCCACCGAAGAACGGCGATCACTTGGACTGAATATGTGCGGTGCCTGCAAACTGACCTGCTGCATATCCCCCGAAGGAGGCGTCTATCCCTGTGCATTCCTTCAAGAAGCGGACTTTCGAGCCGGTTCGGTGCCCCGTGAGGGATTTGGCGACATATGGCGCCGGTCTCCCGTTTTTCAATCGTTTCGCAGACTGGAGATCCGGTCGTGCGAATCCTGCCACCGGTTCGATCTCTGCCACGGCGGCTGCCCCGCTATCGCCTATCATACCCAGCGGAAGATGGGGGTGGCGGATCCCGGATGCCTCGAAAATTGCGTGCGGGTCAAAACGCCGGCCACGGTGAGTGCCTGATGACGGATGTGCATCAAATACCGCGGGAAACCCGGGAGAAGATCGATCATTTGCAGCGCATTCTCCATGGAATGGGATCGGTGCTGGTGGCCTTTTCCGGTGGGGTGGACAGTTCCCTTCTCTTGAAGGTCGCCTCGGATGTTTTAAGCGACAGGGTGCTTGCGGTAACGGCCCTGTCTGAAACCACCCCGGACCATGAGAAACGGGATGCCGCCGCTTTCGCCCGTTCCCTGGGCGTTGGGTATCGGACGGTCCTCTCCCATGAATTGACCATTCCGTCATTTGTGGAGAATTCGCCGGACAAATGTTACATCTGTAAAAAAAGTCGGTTCGCCGAGCTCGTTCGGCTGGCAGCCGAACAGCAGATTGCCTGGGTGGTCGATGGTGAAAATGTCGATGATGCCGCCGACTATCGTCCCGGCAGCCGAGCGGCGAAGGAACTGGGGGTCCGCAGCCCTTTGCGGGAAGCCGGACTGACCAAACGCGAGATCCGTCTCGGGTCTAAACATTTGGGCCTTGCGACCTGGGACAAACCCGCCTTGGCGTGCCTCGCATCCCGGATTCCCTATGGGCAACCCATTACGGCCGAGAAGCTCAAACAAGTGGATGCAGGAGAATCATTCATCCGGGACCTGGGTATTGCACGGCAAGTGAGACTTCGGCATGAAGGGGATACGGTCCGCATTGAAGTCGACGCCGAGGCCATCGATCGGCTGATGGACGCGGCCGTTCGCCGACAGGTGGTCTCCCGCCTCAGGTCCCTGGGATTTACGTTCGTAGCCCTTGATCTGGAAGGATACAGCACCGGCCACATGAATCGCGCTCTGTAACGGACTGCCGGCTGGCAGCGAGTGCCACGGACAGAAGGAGGCGTCAATGGATAGCCAACACCTCATGGAATTACTGACCCAGGTCCAAGCCGGGCAGATGGACCCGAATGCTGCCATGGAGCAGCTGAAGACGCTTCCCTTCGAAAACCTGGGGTATGCGAGAATCGATCATCACCGCTGTGTTCGCACGGGGGTTTCGGAAGTGATTTACTGCGAAGGCAAAACCATCGAGCAAACCCAGGGGATCGTTCAACGTCTGGCCCCGCATCACGACAATATTCTGGCCACCCGGGCGAGCCAGGAGGTATTCGAGGGCATCAGGACGGTGGCCGATCATTGCGTCTATCACCCCATGGCCCGGATTGTGGTCATCAATCCGCGTGAGATCGACCGGGTGGGAAATATTGCCGTCGTCACGGCCGGCACTTCGGACATTCCCATCGCAGAGGAGGCCGCGGTGACGGCAGAAACCCTGGGCAACCGCGTCAATCGCATCTATGATGCGGGCGTGGCCGGTATACACCGAATCTTGAACGTCCGGGAAGACCTTTTCCAGGCCAATGTGGCGGTGGTGGTGGCGGGCATGGAAGGTGCCTTGACCAGTGTCGTCGGGGGGTTGGTATCCTGCCCGGTCATTGGTGTTCCCACCAGCGTCGGATATGGGGCGAGCTTCGGCGGTGTGGCTGCCCTGCTCTGTATGTTGAACAGTTGCGCCTCAGGTGTATCCGTTGTCAACATCGACAATGGTTTCGGGGCCGGCTACCAGGCCAGCTTGATCAACAAGCTCGGTGTGCGACACGGTGAAGGCCGGAGCGCTGATTCGGAGGACGACGGCCAGCAGGGAAAAAAGCAGGAAGCTGCAGACGCCGGGGTCCCGCTGGCAAGGGCATCTTGAGGACGATCCGGAGGCGGACTTGAAAATCGCTTATTTTGACTGTTTCGCGGGCGCCAGCGGGGACATGATCCTTGGTGCGCTGCTTGATGCGGGACTGAGCCTCGACCACCTCAGGGAGGAGATTTCCAAGCTTCACCTGTCCCATTACGAGCTGGAAGTCGAAAAAGTGACCAAGAAAGGCCTTCAAGGCAGTCAGGCCCATGTCATCATCGACCAGGACCACCATGACCACCATCATCGTCATCTTTCCCACATCAGGGCGATGATCGACGGCAGCGATCTGGACAGCGCAGTCAAGGAGAAAAGCCAGGCCATCTTCGTGCGACTGGCCGAGGCCGAAGCCCGGGTTCATGGTTCGAGCGTGGAGTCGGTTCATTTTCATGAGGTCGGGGCCATGGATGCCATCATCGACGTGGTCGGCGCCGTGGTCGGGTTGACGGCACTCGGTATTCAGGACATATTCTGTTCACCGCTTCACGTAGGCAGCGGCACCATCCGGTGCGCCCACGGCACCTTGCCGGTACCGGCGCCGGCCACGGCCGAACTGATCAAGGGCAAGCCGGTCTATTCGACGGGAGTTGCCGGTGAGTTGCTAACCCCTACGGGTGCGGCTATTCTGACGACACTTGCCTCGGGTTTCGGCGCCATGCCGGCCATGACCATCCAGAGAATTGGTTATGGCTCAGGCACCGCCGATCCGGAAATACCCAATCTTCTGAGGGTGACCATCGGTGAGGCCAGTGAGGGTGCGGGGGACTACGAGATCGAGCAGACCGTTATGATGGAAACAACGATCGATGACATGAATCCCCAGCTATACGACCATCTGATCGGGCGGCTGTTGGAAGAAGGCGCGCTGGATGTTTTCCTCACATCTGTTCAGATGAAGAAAAACCGCCCCGGCACCCTGCTGTCCGTGATCTGCCTGCCCGATCACGTGGGGCGGTTTTCGGATATCCTCATGAAGGAGACAACGACCATCGGGCTTCGGTGGCGGCGAGAGAATCGAATCAAGGCCAAACGTCGAATCCGCCGAATCGAAACGGTTCACGGGCCGGTTCACATCAAACTGGCCGAAACCAATGGCGTCATCATCACCGTTACACCTGAGTACGATGATTGCAAACGGGTGGCGTTGGAGAAGCGCATTCCGCTCAAGCAGGTGATGGACGATGTGCGTCTGGCGGCCGCAAAGGCGATTCACGGGCAGGACGAAAACAGATGAGGGGGGAAGTGGCGTGTTGAAGGAGGCGTGCAGTCTCGGACGCAGAGGAGGGCCCCGAAGACTCTTGGCAGCCGATCGTGGTTATGGAGAATGGGTCTTTTCCAGCGACCCATGAACAACTCTTCCTTTTGGGTCTCGGCAATGTTTTCCCGATCGACAGATGGCGATGGCTCGAGACCTTGACTGAAAAGCCAGAATAGGAGGTAGGATCATTATGGACAAACTCTTGAGAATCAACATGAGCACCGACAGCCCCAGCATCACGGAGGAGCCGGTAGGGGCGTTTGTCGGCCTTGGGGGCAGGGCATTGACATCGACTATCGTGGGAAAGGAAGTCCCGCCGACCTGCCATCCGTTAGGGGAGGACAACAAACTGGTTATTGCCCCGGGGTTGCTGAGTGGAACCACCGCGGCCATGTCAGGGCGGATGTCCATCGGGTGCAAGAGCCCTTTGACCGGTGGGATCAAGGAGTCCAACTCCGGAGGGCAGGCCTCACAGGTGCTGGCGCGATTGGGGTACGCCGCCATCATATTAGAGGGGAAGCCCAAGGACGACACCCTGTACAAGGTGGTCGTCAACAAGGACGGCGTGAAAATTGAAGCCGATAACAGCTTGAAAATGCTTGGTAATTATGATGTCGTCGAAAAGATGCGAAGCGAATACGGCGAGAAGGTCGCCACCATCTCCATCGGGCAGGCGGGCGAAATGAAACTGGGAGGAGCGTCGGTGGCCTTTTCGGATATGGAACAGCGTCCCACGCGCCATGCCGGCAGAGGCGGAGTGGGGGCCGTAATGGGCTCCAAGGGCATCAAGGTCATCATCCTGGACGATGCCGGCATGAAAATGCGCCCACCCAAAGATCCGGATAAATTCAAGGCGGCCAACAAGGAGTTTGTCGCCGGTCTAAAGAAACATCCGGTCACCGGCGAAGGGCTTCCCGCCTATGGCACCAATGTGCTGACCAACGTGCTGAGCGAGGCGGGGGGATACCCCACCCGCAATTTCAGCAGCGGTCAGTTCGAAGGCGCCGCAAAGATCAGCGGAGAAACTCAAGCCGCCCTGGAAAACGAGCGCGGTGGGGAGGGATCGGCCACCCATGGCTGTCACAGGGGGTGCGTCATTCGGTGCTCCGGCACCTTTTATGACAAAAACGGTCGGTTTCTGACCAAACAGCCTGAATACGAAACGGTATGGGCCCATGGCGGCAACTGCGGCATCGACGATCTGGATGCCATCGCCCATATGGATCGCCTGGACGACGATTTCGGTTTGGATACGATCGAAATGGGCGCCACCATCGCCGTTGCCATGGAAGCCGGCTTGGCCAAATTCGGTGATGCGGAGGCGGCCATCAACCTGATCAAGGAAGTTGGCCAAGGGACCCCGCTGGGCCGTATCTTAGGCAGTGGTGCGGCGGTGACCGGCCGGGTTTTCGGTGTGGAGCGGGTGCCCGTCGTCAAAGGCCAGGCCATGCCGGCCTACGATCCGAGGACGGTTCAGGGCATCGGCGTCACCTATGCCACAAGCACCATGGGCGCAGACCATACCGCCGGGTACGCCGTGGCCACCAACATCCTGAAGGTGGGCGGCGATGTGGATCCCCTCAAGCCGGAAGGCCAGATCGAACTCTCTCGAAATCTTCAGATCGCAACCGCTGCCGTCGATTCCACGGGAATGTGCCTGTTCATCGCCTTTGCCGTATTGGATCAACCGGAGACGTTCCAGGCCCTTATCGATCTTTTGAATGCGTTCTACGGCTTGGAGATGACCGGTGACGATGTGGTTGCACTGGGGAAAAACGTCCTGTCCATCGAAAGGGACTTTAATGCCAAAGCGGGGTTTACGTCGGAGCACGACCGACTCCCCGATTACTTCCTGAAAGAGAAATTGCCTCCCCACAACATTACCTTTGGGGTGACGGAAAAGGAACTCGATGAGGTATTCAACTGGTAGTTTGCTTTTGCGGTGTCTCCGAGTCGAGGTGTGAGTCCAGAGACGGGGAGCTTCCTGCGGAAGCTCCCCGTTTTTGCCTTTCGAGTCGTGATGCAAGGAGTGAACGATCCTGACGACGGACTGGGAGCAACCGTTCGAGGACCGACCGATGATATGACCCAATGGGAAAGGCCATGCCAATGAACGCTACACCGCCTGCCACTGTATTGCTCTTTCTCGACGAGAATGACCTTCCGGTGTTGTTTCCGCTGCTTCACCAGGGTTTCCAGTTGACCGCTACAGTCGGCTGCGACATTCAGTGTCTTCTCTGCGATCAATTCAAGCTCGACCCCGAGTACCTGGCGGACCGAATCAGTACGATTTTCCTGGACGGCAAACCCGTCGATGATGTTGCGTCGGCAGTGGTCAGGGACGGCGCCACCCTGGCGCTTTCGGCGGCAATGCCCGGGCTGGTCGGTGCAACCTTCAGAAAAGCCGGGCACCTGGCCCCCTTCAGGGGCGTGATTTCCTACCAAAAGGAAGCGGATTGTCCCACGGCCAGTCAAGACGGCTGGATCACCCTGAAGCTGTTCAACCTGCTGCTTAGTGAATTGGGTCCGCTTTTTCTGAAACGTGGCATATGGATCGGCGGTGGTGTTCTGCGTGACGCACTGAACCGCCAGCCACCGGGGTTGCAACCGCTGTGCAAAAAGATCGAATTAAACGGAGAGGAGTTGCCTCCAGAGCGAATGACCCGACTGGAGTGGATTTCCCCCGATACCCGTTATTTCCTGAAAGTCAACTGCGACGTCTGATCCCCGAAGGCCATGAGATGCATGCGGACAAGCAATGAAGGCGGAAAAAGCGAAACACTGCCGCCAGACGT
>JASFIA010000028.1:0-10759 GCA_050122915.1 Desulfobacterales bacterium
ACCATCCCCAGCAACATTTCGTCGCCGACACATACCAATTGGACCCATCGCTATAAAGAATCCGGGCAGCCGGCTGATTATCAACTCTATGATCAGATCTGGGTCAGCAATGCGTTTGCCGGACGGATTAATGGGGCATGGATCCACAGACGGAAATATTTGACGGGCGACGGCTCTGATCACGATCCGGCGGGAGTGAGTTGGCGCTGTTGGAGGGGGCAGGGTATCAGGGCACAGATTCATGAGGTTGGGTCCGAGACTATTAAACCCACTGAGTGAAAAACTGAGTGAAAACGGCATAGGGTAGTTAGAGTCCACCCACGTGGTGTAATAGCCCCGATGGTTTAAAAAAGCAGTTGAAAAAGAAGTGGCCATGAAGAATCATCCTCTTGGAACCAGTCACCAATGCAACTGAGAGGAGATTTCCCCATTCGCACCCCTGGCATCCAACATGGATTTAACACCCGCGCAGAGATTGCCCTATAAACAGATAAAGACGAATATTAAAGGCTGCGGTGCCATCGACGAGGGCAGCCAAGGCGCTGGCGTGTGAATCCAATCGGTCCATGAGCCAAGATCGGTCACTGACATCTGAAGACCGGGCCTTAGTAAAAAGAGAAAATTTTTTCGGATTGATAAATTTGGGTTGCTGTTTTTATTAAACGAAAATTTTTTGATTGACATTTTTGCTGAATGACAAGTAACTAAATGACTCCTATCAATTAAATAAGGTCGCGTTTATGAAGAAGACTCTGGACGAACTGGATCGACAATTGGTCCGGTTGCTGGCGTTAGACGGCCGCAAGCCGGTTGGCGATATTGCCAGTTGTCTGGGGGTTTCTGCACCGACCGTTCGAAATCGTATCAAGAATCTCGAGCAGACCGGCTTGCTGAAAATTACCGGTCTGATCGATTCCGCGAAGCACCAGGACCTCACCACCGCCCTGATCGGTCTCAACATCATCTCCCACGGCAAGCTTCCCTCCGTATTGGAAAAACTGGAAGGTCTCGAAAGCGTTACATGGGCGGCCGTCGTGACAGGGCGCTATGACATCATCGTAGAGGTCGTTTTCAAGGGTGAGATGGAAGAGCTTTTCCGGATTACCAGTATTGATATCCCGAAGGTCGGAAGCGTCGTGAAGAGTGAAACCTTTGTCGTCATTAAATCGAACAGCAAGTGGGTCGCTCTGCCCCGTGGGATAACCGCATGGCAAGAGGAGAATTCATGAAGATCGCCGTACTGGGTGGTTTGGGAATGCAGGGGCGAGCCGCGGTTCAGGACCTGGCGCGCAGCGAAGGTGTCGAGACGGTCATTTGCGTCGATAACTGCGAGGTCCACGGGGTGGCATCTGATATGGGCAATGTGGTTGTCGAGACTATTGACGTGTCTTCACCGGACCGACTTCGAAATCTCTTGAAAGATGTGGATGCCGCCATCGATCTTCTGCCCCGACAGTTCGGTCGGGCGGCGTGTCAGGCCGCTATTGAGGCCGGCACCCATATCGTCAATACCAATTATGCCTACGACATTGCCGATCTCGACCAGCCGGCAAGGTCAGCCGGTGTGGCGATCATGCCCGAATGTGGTCTCGACCCCGGGATCGATCTGATCCTCTACGGGTTGGCCCGTGAAAAATTCAGTGAATTGCATGTGGTCAATTCATACTGTGGGGGCCTTCCCGAGGCTCGGGCCGCCGACAACCCTTTGAAATACAAAGTCTCCTGGAATTGGGAGGGTGTATTGAGCTCATCCAAACGTGATTCCCGCACCATTGCAAACGGCAGGGTTGTGGATATTCCCGGCGCTCTTCAGCACGATCCCGATCATGTCCGTATTATTGATTTCCCCGAACTGGGGGCGCTGGAAGCCATCCCCAACGGCAACGCCGTTTTTTTTACCGACCTCATCGGAGCGACCCCGACGATTCGAGAGACCGGGCGGTATGCCCTGCGCTGGCCGGGATGGAGCGCTTTCTGGCATCCATTGAAAAAGTTGGGGTTCCTGAATGAGACACCCGTGCCCGGGTTGCCGGAGAATGTGACACCTTACCAGATGATGGTTCATATGCTGGGGCCTCAGCTGCAGTACGGTGACCACGAGAAAGACTTGGTGGCCATGCTGAATGTTTTCGAGGGGCTGGCCGGTGGAAAGGCCATGCGAATGACGACGACGCTCTTGATTGAACGGGACCTGCACACGGGTTTGATGGCCATGAGTCAAGGCGTGGGCTTCCCGGCCAGCATCGTGGCCCAGATGCTGGCCCGAGATGAAATTGCCGTTCGGGGTGTGCTGACGCCCACCCGTCATGTGCCGGCGCGAGCGTTTATCGCCCGGCTTGGCGAGCGAGGCATTCGGGTGGCAGTGACCGAAGAAGGATTGCCGTGAAGTCAACTTCTGATGTTTAACCGTCAAACTGGTGTTCCCACCCCCATGATGAAAGGAGAATTGAATGAAAAAGGCATTGGCTGTTTTCGTGACATTGGTGTTGGTCGCGGGCTTGGCATCCGTTGCAACCGCGAATACCTTGGCCGAGATTGTGAAACGCGGAGAGTTGCGCGTGGCCGTGCAGTCGGGCGCCGCCCCGTATGCCTTTGTAGACAAAAACGGTAAACCGGCCGGTTCCATGGTGCAGTTCTCCCAGGACATGGCGGACCGCATGGGCGTTAAGCTGAAGGTCTTGGATTTCGACTGGGATGGCCTCATCCCGGCCCTACTTTCGGGCAAGGCCGATATTCTCGCCGCCGACATGACGCCGACCCTCAAGCGTTCGCTAAAAATCACTTTCTGCGACCCGTGGTATTATGTCCAACCATGCGTATTCACGTCCAAAGAAGCATCCTTCCAGACCCCAGAAGATGTCAACAAGCCCGACGTGACCGTGGGGGTTCTCCTGGGATCCACTGGGGAAACCATGGCCAAAAAATACCTTCCCAATGCAAAAATCAAAACCTACAAAGGCGGCGGCCGCCTGATCGTCCAGGCCCTTATCGCCGGCCACGTCGATGCCGGCGTCAATGACGACCTGGCAGTCCTCACCGTTCTGCCCGACTTTCCGCCCGATTCGGTGCGGCTGCTGGATCAGCGCCTGGGTATAGGCAAAGACCCCCTGGCCTTCGGCGTTCGGCAGGAATCGGTCAACCTTTGGCAGTGGATCAACCTGTATTTCAAGTTTGCCCGTGCTGACGGCACCTACGACGAAAACATCAAGTACTGGATGGAATCCACCGACTGGAAGAAAGACCACTAAACGATAAGTCGGAAATGGCGGGGCGGGCGGCATTCGACCGCCCCGCCTGAAATGCATCTTCCGTCCGGTGGATATTGTCAGACCGGGCGCGGCAATGCGTGGACGGTCGATAGTCCTCTCCAACCCCCAAGGATGCCCAATCATGTTGGAAGGGTTTAATTTCAGAATTATCTGGGAATACATGCCCTTCTTTATGGAGGGGGTCCGCAATACGTTTCTGATTTCCATGGTTTCCCTTTTCCTGGCTCTGGTCGCCGGGATCATTGCCTGCGCCTGCCGTCTGGCCAAATGGAAAGTGCTGCGCGGTCTGGCCATTTTTTATATCGAGTCCATCAGAACCACGCCGCTTCTGGTGCAGATCTATTTCTTCTATTTCGGTTTGCCCACGCTGGGGGTGCGGATCCCGGAACTTCAAACCGGTATTCTTGCGCTCATGCTCAACAGCGGCGCCTACATCGCTGAAATCATCCGGGCCGGGATCACTTCCGTTCCCGGCGGACAGATCGAAGCCGGGGTCAGTTCGGGGCTCAATTACGTCCAGCGCATGCGTTTTATCGTTTTACCCCAGGCGGTGGGCGTCACCGTGCCCCCCCTTCTGGGCCAGGCCATTGTGCTGGTTAAGGACACGGCTCTGCTATCGCTGATATCCGTCATGGAGCTCACCCGCTGCGGCCAGGTGCTGACCTCCGAGCGCTTTATGCCCGCCGAGGCTTTTTTCACGGTGGCGTTTTTCTATTTGTGCATCTATTTCTGTCTGAAGGCGTTGGCGGACTGGTCCCAGAAACGCCTGATTTTCCGGGAGGCCTATTAGTCCATGATAAGTTTTTACTTTCAGCGCCTGGTGGAGATTTTCCCGTTTTTTCTTAAGGGCCTGTGGATGACGGTGGTCGTGGCCGGCCTGGGGCTGACCTTCGGCACGGTTTGCGGCTTCATACTGGGAATCCTGCGGGCCGGGAAGAACAAGCTGATCGTGCGGGCCATCGGTGTGTTTGTGGCGGTGATTCGAGGAACACCCTTCGTGGTCCAGATCTTCATCGTATTCTTCATCCTACCGGAATGGGGGGTGCAGCTCGAGGCCCTGCCTGCCGCCATTCTGGCATTGAGTATTCTTGGCACGGCCTTTATTTGCGAGATCGTGGCGGGGGGGATCAAAGCGGTTTCCGCCGGGCAATGGGAGGCGGCAGCGTCTTCGGGCTTGAACCGGATCCAGCAATTGCGGCTGGTGATCGTCCCACAGGCCATGCAGACGATCCTGCCGCCTCTGGTGGGACAGTACGTTCTGCTGATCAAGGACTCTTCCGTGGTTTCCGTTATCGGTGTGGTCGAGCTGACGCGGGTCGGTTGGGTCACTGTGGTCCGCATACCTGAGGGCTTGATGGTTTTCAGTCTGGTCGGCGTATTGTATTTTGTTATTTCCTACCCGTTGATTCGCCTCTCGAACTATCTGGAAAGACGCATGGCGGTCCAAGAGATCAAACTGTAGGGGCATCACGATTCGAATTGTCAGCATCACGGCCAAAGCGCCGGTTAAGAGGGCCACATGATCAAATTTGATGGCGTCCACAAATGGTTCGGTAAACTGCACGTGTTGAACGACATCACCCTTGAGGTTGCCGCCGGGGAAGTGGTGGTCATCTGCGGTCCCAGCGGATCGGGCAAGTCTACCCTGATTCGCTGCATCAACCGTCTGGAAAAATTTCAAGAGGGCCGGCTATTCGTAGACGGCATGCCGTTGCACGACCATAGTACCAATCTGACCAAGCTGCGGGCCGAAATCGGTTTCGTCTTCCAGCAGTTTCACCTATATCCCCATATGACCGCCCTTCAGAATGTTATCCTGGCGCCGATTCATGTGCGCAAGCTGTCCAGGAAGGATGCCGAGGCTTTGGGTCATGAAAAGCTGATTCGTGTCGGTTTGGAAGCAAAGGCGGATTCTTATCCAGCCCAACTGTCAGGGGGCCAGCAACAGCGGGTCGCCATCGCCCGCGGACTGGCCATGTCGCCCCAGATCATGCTTTTCGATGAACCCACCAGCGCCCTGGATCCTGAAATGATCGGCGAAGTGCTGGATGTCATGGTTAAACTGGCCAAAGAGGGTATGACCATGTGTGTGGTGACCCACGAGATGGGATTTGCCCGGCAGGTGGCGGATCGGGTTATTTTTATGGATGAGGGACAGTTGATCGAGACCGGGGTGCCCGCCCACTTTTTCGACCACCCCCAAACCGACCGTGCGGCTCAGTTCATCAGCAAGATCCTGACCCACTGACCACCCGCGTTCAGATCTCGCACTAGCCACTCTCTCCACCGGCATGGGGTTCCGTCAGGCCAGCAGGGGCGCGATGTCATCGGCGTGGGGAAACAACCCGAAAAGCCCCCCGGTGTGAATGAAAACAATTCGCTCCCCAAAGCGGTGGGGATTGCGTTTGAGTTCCTGGATCATGCCGTAAAACGCCTTGCCCGTATAGACCGGATCCAAAAAGAGCCCTTCCCGACGGGCGACCTCCACGATCATGGATAATTCTTCCGGGCGGGAGAGGGCATACCCCCTACCGACATAGCCGTCCACGATGTGGATATCCCCCTCCCGTTCAAACGGAATGTCCATTCCGTTGGTCGCGAGGAACGTCTCGCAGATCGTTCCGATCACTTCCAGGAAGTAGTCCCGATCGTCACAGACGTTGATTGCCGTGATATCGGTATTCAGGTCCAGCAGGCGGGCCCCTAAAATCAGGCCCGCGGCCGTTCCACCGGAACCCGCGGCGACAACGACGGAGGTGCTGCGCTCAAGTCCTTCGGGTAGCTGGGCCAGATCTCGGGAAAGTTCTTCCGTTGCCCGAACGTAGCCCCAGGCGCCCAGGGCCGTGGACCCGCCTTCCGGGATGCTGTAAGGCCTGCGTCCTTGTCGGCGCAGCAGGGCTTCCTCTCGCGTGAAGATCTCGTCACGCCGCCGGTATTCTTCCGGCGTGATCCAGACCGTGCTCGCGCCTGCCATGCGGTCCAGCAGGATATTGCCGGTTGGATTCGGGGGGGCATGAGGGTCGGCCGTGCGGAGAATGAGGCGGCAGTCCAGGCCCAGCCTGGTGGCGGCAATGGCCGTGGCGCGGGCATGGTTGGATTGCGCGCCGCCGCAGGTCAAAATCGTGTCGGCGCCCTGGGCCAGGGCGTCGGCCATGATGAATTCCAGTTTTCTGATTTTGTTCCCGGAGAGTTCCATCCCGGTGAAATCGTCGCGTTTGACATAGATTTCAACACCCGTCTCACGACTCGTATGGGGTAGAAATTCAAGCGGCGTGGGTGTTCTTGCCAGGTCGAGCCGCGGAGGGGCGATGTCGTTAAGCGAGACCGAAGTCATTTGACTTTTTCCTTTCTCATCGCGGAGCAGAGGACAATAGACGGGCCTCCAGGTAGCGATAGTCAGGCGTGAGGCGTCCTCGCCACAGGATAACCGCCCGCTTGATTTCGGGCGGCACGTTCAGATGTTCGAAAGCGGCCTGGTGGTCGATGGCAGCCAGGGCCGGCACGTAGGGCTTGAGTAATCGGCTAAAATAAGCGGATGACTCGCGCGGCAGTTCGGCCGGGAGAATTTCAACCGCCATGACGACAGGGCCATGCCCTTTTACACCATCCGTCACCCGGCCGCTTTCGGGGTGAAAAACGTAAAGCGGCCGGTCGGGATAGGACGACCGGACCGTGCATGCCAGGGCGCCGTCGACATCGCAGCTGATATCGGCCACGACACGCAATCGCGGCGCGCGCCCGTCCATCCACAATGCCTGAATAGCGCTCCGGTTCAGCAGGCGCGGGTAGCGCTCATCCCAATAGATGCAGTTGACCAGGAGAGTCAGATGCCCCAACTCCCGGGTCACGGCGCTGGCATACTTTTTTTTGCCGTACCGATAGTAGTCTTCCAGGGTGAAGGTGATTCCTTCCGTCCTCGGCTGGACTAAATCCTTCTCCTCGTATACGATTTTATAAAGACAGTCGGCGTGTGGCGAAGGATTCGCGGCCAACCGAACGGCGTCCCCCGGCGATGCTGCCTCGAAGGGAAGCAGATCGAAGATTTCCTGGGCTCCCCGAGATACGTTCCCGTAGCCTGCAAAACCCACAATCAACGGATGGACGGGCCGGGGGAGGCCTCGGGTCCGGATGCCTTCTGCAACACGGGAAATGGCCTGTTTCGCCTCACCCAGGGAGCCATAGTCGCGGGCTTGTCGTAAGCCGCTGAAAGGGTTTGAAATGTTTTCGGCGCATAAGCGCTGTCCGAGCGCCCACAGGCCGTTGATCATACCGGCCAGACCTGCGTATTTACCGAACGCGATCAGACGACGATTCTCATCATCCATAATGCGTTCGTAGTCGATCAGCGTATCGCCTAACGCCATCAACCGGTTGAGCATCGGCATGTTGTAGGTCTGGCCCTTGATGACGTGAGCGAAAAAGACGTATGTCTTGTTCGGCCTGAGTTGGTCGATGGGGATTTCCTTCAACCCCAAAACGACCCCGCAGTCGGCGAGGTCCGGCTGCAGGGGAACGCCGGCCCGGGAAAACTCAGCGTCACTAAAAGCACGTCGCGGACTTGCCTGGGCCACCAAGGGCACGCCTGCGGCCCTCAATGCGGCCGCGTCTTCAGGAATGAGAGGGGTTCTCCGCTCCCATTCGCTTTTGTCTTCGGCGCGTATCCCGATCTTCATGTCATCCCCCTTCTCGGTGGGTCGATCCGGCAGGCGCGAATGTCGATCATCTCTATCGTGTAACGAGGTCGTTTCAGCTTCACGGCCGTAAGGGTCCTTCCACCCCGGCAATCGCCCAAGCCAAGGACGTTCCCGTCGATGGTCGGGTCAGGGCCAGCCAAGGAGTAGAAAAAAACCGGGCGGTTTTCGATGTGCCTGGCTGCGAGACCGGCTGGCTTGAGTTTGTCTGGGGAAAGCCATCCTTCCGGTGAGTCGCTAGCATATGCTGAATGTAAAAAGAAAATTCGTGAAGGTTTGTTGGCCAGTTCCCAATTGTCGGAATCCTATCATTGGTACCGCCAGTCCAGAGTCCTCTTTCGGGTCATCGACCATAGAGATTTTTATCACCAAGGGGCTATATGCTACTGCCTCAAAAGAGCCTTTTTAAACCGCTCGGCAATCAGTCGATATCCTTTTCCATTGGGGTGTATCGGATCGGTCATGAGGGAGGCGTTGTCAATAATACCGGACAAAACATTTGGAATCAGGGTCGCGCCGGTTTGGGCTGCCACTTCTTCGTAACCCGAGCCAAACCCCCGGTCCTTGTTGGGAAATGATAGGCCGCCAATGATCACTTTTGCGCCTTTGTCCTGGATGGCGGTGACGATAACGTCAAGATTGTAAAAGGCCACTTTTTTTGAAACGCCGTTTTTCAGATCGTTTCCCCCCAATGTGATCAACACCCACCCCGGATTCTGGGACAACACGTCTCTGGTCAGCCGCCTCCGCGCGCTGATCGTCGTGTCACCGGGCACCCCCTTGTTGAGGACCTGTTTGTCGATCATTTCCCCGAGCTGGGATGGATAGTCCATGCCCGGTACCGCGCCTGTCCCGTAAGTGAGACTGTCGCCGAAGCATATGACGAGATCCTCATTGACGACAGCGCTATCGATGGTTTTGTCTTCGTCCGAATCCAACCTTCCGCTGCCTGCTTCGGCCCCATCATCAGGGAACAGAGCGTCGAGGTGAATTGCCTCCCCATGTTCCGTTGCCGCAAAGGACATTTCTTTGGATCGCCGATTCTCGCCGGAATCAAGGAGGGCCATGACGAGGACGTGATAGGTGACGCCCGGCTTTAATTTGATAATGCTGACGGACGCACTGAAGACAGACATCTTGTGGCTGTTGAAAATGGTGACCCCTGGAAAATCGGAGAGATACACGTCGTAAGAGATGGCATCCGGCAGGGGGTTCCATGTCAGGGTGATCTCGCCGCTTTCGAGAACACTTGCCGACGGAAACCGATTGCTGCTGCACCCCACAACAGTCATTTGAATCATGAAGATCAGGAAAAAGGCGGCTACAATCAAAGGCGGACGATAATGTTTGTGCATGGAGTCACATTCCCAGGGTCATAGGGGGTGATCCGTCAACATCGCGAGCAATCGTGCGTTTATTCGGATCGGGTATCATCGAAAAAAGCCATAGGGTTTTCGCTGAAAAAGGCGTTCTCGGTCACCTCATCACGGGCGGCTTGTCGTGATGGGCTCCGGATATCTGATTCATACACGCCGCTAAAAAGAATCTCAATACCTCGATGGCGTTTCCCGGAAGCCGCTTTCATGGAACAGAGAGCAGCGGGCTGTTGGGGGGAGACTCACCCCGTTCTCGGCCGGTGGCATGGATGTCGCCCTTCAAATCGATCCAGGATCCCTCGAATGGCAGCCGGCAATCGCATTCTGGATTCCGATTCGATGGTATCCGGCACGCCCCCGTAAAAGGCCTCGGCAAATCCGCCTGCGATACAGGCCAGGGTATCGCTGTCGCCCCCCAGCGAAACCGCATGGCGAATGGCCGACTCGAAATCGACGGAATCCATGAAGGCGATGATGGCCTCGGGCACCGTCTCCTGGCATGAGATCCTAAAGCCGTATTCAGGCCTGATGTCGTCGACAGCCCGGCTCAAATCATAGTGAAATAGAGATTCGATCTTCGAGCGGATCGCCTTTTTCCGGGCCCCCTTTCGGGCCATAAAGACGACCAGCGCCGTGGCCTTGGCCCCTTTGATGCCCTCCGGATGGTCGTGGGTGACCATGGCGCTTTTTTCAGCCTCCCCCAAAACCCTGTCAACGGTGTCGAAGGCCCAGCCAATCGGGCTGACCCGCATGGCCGCACCGTTCCCATAACTGCCGTAGGCGGGGGCGTCATCGCGGATGAGCCATCTCTGAAAAGACGCCCCGTATCCCCTGTCCGGATACCGGCGCGCCAGCATCCGATAGGCCTCCGCGTACCCCGTGCCCTCAAGGATGGCATGGGCGGTGGCCGCCGTTAATACGGTGTCGTCGGTGAAGCGACTCCCTTTCGAGAATAATGGGAAATCAGTGGTCTTGATGGGATCGGCTTCGTAAACGGAACCGATGATGTCGCCGGCAATGGCACCGATCATGGCCGGGGCCTTTTGCGGGTCGGGTTTTCAATCATCGAGGGTTTCTCGCCCATGTCGGTGGTCGTTGAGGGTCCTGGCCGTGCCGGAACATGCCTGAACGAATAAACAGACGGCGGAATCCGGCCCTTTTGGCAAGGCATGGAATCCATACAGAAACTGACAAGGAGCGCCATATGCTGTACGGCACGGGAGAGGTCCCATACGATTGACGCCTTCGATTCGCGTCAATCCTGCCCCCGGACTCACAGTGCCTATCCCGGACACGATCATTCACGCCCATAGACCGTCTGGACCCCATATTCCCGAACGTCCTCTCCGCGGCGGGAATCTTGACAAACAGAACAACGGCGCGAGGAAGCTCGCCGGGCAGGTGGCCCAGGATCCCGCCCTGG
>JASFIA010000029.1:0-10638 GCA_050122915.1 Desulfobacterales bacterium
CCACGGAAAGCGGGTCTTTCGGCGTCGACAGACCTGAAGATGTCGACACTGTTGCGAAAATAATCACATCCCAGGAAATGGAGTAAGACAAATGGCATCCGTTTACCGGTGGTTTAGAGCTCTTCTGGGGCAATCCCACAACCGATGGCACAATGGGAGACGGTATTTCTGGCGCCGGATCTATTTCGGAAAGGACCTGGCTTCCTTGCCAAACGGCGCCATTGTTCTATTCCCGTATCTTCCCGCTACGGCTCTGTGCGGTCTAGCTGGCATCGTGGCCTTCAAGAAACCCACGTCGCCGCCCCGCCAGCTGGGGGTCGCCGAACTCGAACAGGCTGTCGAAACACTGGATAGGAAATTGGCCGGTGTCGATCCCTCCGGGGCCAAATCAACCGTCGGCGCCTCTCCAGTCGAATGCCCGACCGTTTCCTCACTGATGGAGGCCGCCAGGCAAATGAAGACCCGTGATAGGTTCATCCAGCTGTTCTCGTCCCCGGAGCTTCAGGATAGGCTGGGCGCAGTGGTCCGTCGCGTTCAGGGTCTTGTCAAATCCGAGACGGCAGCCCTGTCAAAGGAAATCGGCCGAGGCAATGCCCAGAGGGTGGCCGCACTGACCGATGCAGTGGAGGGGTTGAAAGATGTCGCCTGGTGCATTGATGTCGAATTGTTGAACACCATCGAAAAGATAAGGCAGTTGATGGCCTTCGAACCGCCGGAGAAGGACACGGCGGTGATCGCCTTCTTTTCAGATCTCAACCGGGTCCTCAGCAGCATTGATCGTCTTGAGGTAAGAGGCCGGGATTCTGCGGGAGTGTCCCTCCTGTTTCAATTGACGGCCGATCAGTGGGACGCTTTCGAATCCTCTGTTAAGTCATTGAGCGGAAACAACCCTCTGGCCGATCTTGAGAGACGATCGGACAACGGCGTTCTGATCAACAGGAGCGTCCGAGTCCAGAAATTGAACGGCGATGGAAACCGCCCCCTAGTGTCGGCCCTTCTCACATACAAAGTCGCCGCCGAAATCGGTCGCCTGGGAGACAACATCCGTTTCCTCCGCCGCCAGATCCAGCAGGATCCCGTCCTCCAGGCTATCGTCAGGCTGCCCAGGGAATTCGTCACCATCTCGTCCCACACTCGCTGGGCATCGGTGGGCGCCATCAACGAGGCAAACTGTCATCCGGTGGACGCCCGGTCACTGAAAAATCCCAATGAATCGCCCGCCCCGATCCACGTCTGCCTCAACGGCGATATCGACAATTTTATGGATCTCAAAATCCAATTCGAAGCCAGCGGAGATCGCATCCCGGAGGAAATTACAACCGACACCAAGATCATTCCGCTGCAGATCCGAAAGTACCTCCTGATGGGTGAGCCCATCGAAGAAGCGTTCCGAAAGGCGGTGGGCGATTTCCAGGGATCCCACGCCATCTCAATGCATACCCCCTTGGCGCCCGGGAAGCTATTCCTTGCCCAGCGAGGCAGCGGCCAGGCGGTTTTTATCGGGATTGCCGAGGACCACTATATGCCGACCTCGGAAGTCTACGGGTTCATCGAGACCACGAATCGATATGTAAAAATGGATGGGGAATCCGTTGTCAACGGCCCGAACGGCCCTGTCCAGGGACAGATTTTCATCTTGGACCAAGAGGCCGAAGGCGGCCTGTCAGGAATACAGGTCATGCGATACGACGGCACCGCCGTCACCCTCACCGAGGCCGACATCAAGACCACCAACATCACCTCCCGTGACATCGACCGACAAGCGTTTCCGCACTATTTTTTAAAAGAAATCAACGAGGCCCCGGCGTCGGTCGAGAAAACCCTGCTCAACCGCTGGAAAATCAGCGACAAGGATCCCGATCTCAAGCAGGTAACCTTGGACGAGTCCACATTCCCGCCGCTGCTGAAGGCAGCCTTCGAAAGGGGAGACATTCGACGCATTTTTCTCGTTGGCCAAGGGACGGCCGGAATTGCCGCCATCGCCTGCGCCGATGTGATCCGCTATTATCTGAATGCCCCCCTGCTGACGGTAAACGCTCTGAAGGCCTCTGAACTGAGCGGTTTCCTTCTGGAGGTGTCCGATACCCCCTCGGCCCTCTCGGATGCACTGGTGATCGCCATCAGCCAGTCCGGCACGACCACGGATACCAACCGGGCGGTGGACATGGTCAGGGAGCGGGGCGCCCGAACGCTTGCCATCGTGAATCGAAGGGACTCCGATCTAACCTTCAAAGTGGATGGTGTCATGTACACCAGCAGCGGCAGAGATATTGAAATGTCTGTCGCCTCCACAAAGGCATTCTATTCCCAAATCGTGGCCGGCATATTAATCGGCCTGCAAATCGCCGAAGTGGCCGACAGACGATCCGATCAGTTCATTTCCGATGAAATCGAACAATTGATGCAACTTCCCGATATGATGCGTCGGGTCATTGGGCTAAACGACGCCATCGCGGAATCCGCACGCCGGCTGGCCACCGCCAAGACCTATTGGGCGGCCGTCGGGAGCGGACCGAACAAAGCCGCTGCGGATGAAATCCGCATCAAACTGAGCGAACTCTGTTACAAAACCATTTCATCGGACTATGTGGAGGATAAAAAGCACATCGATCTGTCCTCTGAACCCCTGATCATCGTGTGTGCTGCCGGTGCGAGAGGCACGGTGATCGGTGATATCGTGAAGGACACGGCCATATTCAAGGCCCACAAAGCCGCCCCCGTCGTCATTGCCGATGAAGGAGAGCCGAGGTTTTCCGCCTATGCCGAGGACGTGTTTCATGTTCCGGTCACCACCGAGCACTTGGCTCCCATCCTCAATACCCTTGTGGGACACCTGTGGGGCTACCATGCCGCCCTTGCCATCAACGAGAGCTCAAAATTCCTGTACGACTTCAGAGACCAAGTCAGGCGATCCATCGAAACCCAGACCGGGAAAGGAATGGATATCTATGAAATCGTTCTGGAGAACGCCTTTCGACAGCTGTTCGGAGAATTCTACAATGTCTTCAGGAAGCGGAAAGTGGAAGGGGGCTTTCCCGCGGCGATGGGGCTCGGGGCTGCCTCGGACCTGACCCTCTTGCTGAAGTACCTGGCCGGTCGACTGCCGGCTTCGGATTTCGAAATCGACTTCGGCAAAAAAGGCACCGCTCGGAATATCATCGATGCCTTTTTCCAAACCATCGGCAGCTGTATCAATGCCATGGCCAGGCCCGTCGATGCCATCAAGCACCAGGCCAAAACGGTCACTGTCGGCACCAGCCGCATCGCGGAGCGTATCGAAGGCATTCTTTTCGACACCATCGATCAGCACGGCATGGACGTTGCCCAGATCATCAACAAGAACGTCATGGTTCTCAGGAACCTGCAGCGAATCGTTTCGGAAATCAAAGGCTCCATTCTCTACCGAATCGGCGGGCTGGACGTACTCGGAGAAATCACCGGAGACACCACCATTGAAATCGTCAAAAAGACGGGTGTCCTTGCCCCTCTTGCATCCAGGGTGGAAACCGACAACCGCCTGAAGGGCACAAAAGCGATCATCGTCCGAAGAGGGGACGTCTACATTGGGAAAGGCCGGAAAGACCATCGAAGCATTATCATTATACCGATCATGTCGGATTCGGCGGAAAAGCCCAACGCCATCGAATATCTTCTTCTCCTCAACATCGGATTTCTGTCGGACGTGCCATTGGCGGACAAAATCAAGGCGCTGGGTGGAAAATACCAACATATCCGCAATATTGTTCAGGAAAACAGCCTCCCGTGGGAGGATCGATTTCTGGAGATGGTCGAAATGGAAGAACTCTTTGGCCGGTCTGCCGAGAAAATTGGAGAGGCAATCGCAGGGAAACTTGCGGGGAAATGATGGCGCGCAGGCCCGGTTGCCGTTTCACCGGGCCTGCAGGTCCCATTCTGGCGGCATAAACTCCGGAATGGGATCAGGTTTTCTCCGATTGGCGTCGCTTGGCGACAGCCGCGGCAGCTGCGATAAAATCTCTAAAGAGGGGATGGGGGGTCATTGGTCGCGATTTGAACTCGGGGTGGAATTGGCATCCCAGAAACCACGGGTGATCGCTCAACTCCACGATTTCCACCAAGTCTCCAGATGGTGACGTACCGCTGACGATCAACCCTTTGTCTTCCAGTCGATCATAATAGTCGTTATTGAATTCATACCGGTGGCGGTGACGCTCGGAGATGTTCTCGATTCCGTAGGCCTTGTGGGCCCGGGTACCCTTCTTCAGCCGGCAGGGGTAGGCGCCCAACCGCATGGTGGCCCCCTTGGCGGAATCCTCGTCTCGCTTTTCCAGCCGTCCTGTTCGCTCATCTAACCATTCTGTCATCAGATAGATCACCGGATGGGGTGTGGTCAGATCGAATTCCGAACTGTTGGCCCCTTTCAACCCGGCCACGTTGCGCGCGAACTCGATGACGGCAATCTGCATCCCCAGGCAGATGCCGAAATAGGGAACCTTGTGTTCCCTGGCAAACCTGGCGGTACATATTTTCCCTTCGACGCCTCTGGATCCGAAGCCGCCGGGCACCAGAATGCCATCGACCTGATTTAACGCCTGACTGCAGGAATCGCCGGTAATGGTCTCCGAATCCACAAAGTGCAAATTCACCCGGCATCCATTGGGGATGCCGCCGTGATAAAGCGCCTCATTAAGGCTTTTGTAGGATTCGGTTAGATCCACGTATTTGCCGACGATGGCGATATGCACATCGGGTTTTGGTTCCGTGAGGTCCTTGACAAGCCGCTCCCAGTTTTCAAGTCGGGGGGCTCGAGTCCATATTTTTAGCAACTCTACGATTTTCCTATCCAATCCTTCATTATGAAACACCAGAGGGCATTCGTAAATACACTCCACATCCTTCGCCGTGATGACCGCATCCTCCTCCACGTTGCAGAACAGGGCGATTTTCCGCTTGATGTCCTTCGACAGGTACCGGTCGGTTCGGCACAAGAGAATGTCCGGTTGGATTCCTATGCTTCGCAGTTCTTTGACGCTGTGCTGCGTCGGCTTGGTCTTAACCTCCCCGGCCGTGCTGATGTAAGGTACCAGAGTCAAGTGGATGTAAATGGCGTTGTCCCGGCCGACGTCCGCCTTGAACTGCCGGATCGCTTCCAGAAAGGGCAAGCTTTCGATGTCGCCGATGGTGCCGCCGATCTCTACGATGACCACGTCCACGTCCTTGCCGACCGATAGAATGGACCGTTTGATTTCGTCGGTGATGTGGGGAATGACCTGCACGGTCCCCCCCAAATAGTCACCCCGCCTCTCCTTGTCGATAACGGCGTGGTAGATTTTACCGGTGGTATAGTTGTTGTCTTTTCCAAGACGGGCGTGAGTGAACCGTTCATAGTGACCCAGATCAAGATCGGTTTCCGCGCCGTCATCGGTGACAAATACCTCGCCGTGCTGAAACGGATTCATGGTCCCCGGGTCCACATTGATGTAGGGATCAAGCTTTTGCAAAGTGACGGTGAGCCCCCGGCTTTCGAGCAACGAGCCGATGGCGGCGGATGCCAGTCCCTTGCCCAGGGAAGACAATACCCCACCGGTGACGAAAATGAATTTGGTGTCCGAACGCATACATCGACTCCATCGGATTGCGGTCGCCGCAGCAAGCGGCCCGAACGGTCAAAAAAAAGGGGACCGCGCTGGCGGTCCCGGTGTCGATCACGGCTGGGGGGGAGCAGCGGTGCCCTGATTTGGGAACCGCGGAACCGAAACCGGCGCGGTCCCACCGCCCCCGGAGCTGTCGAGGCTCGGCTCCTCCGGGGCTTTGAGTGCCCCTGCCTCCGCCATATGCTTCCCGATGCTGAAAAAATCAGGAGTAACGGGTGAATCTATGCGCGTTGATATCACCCGGATGTCGTCGGTGGTGATGGTGTTCTGTCGGATCTCGATATGCTTGGGATACCAGATATCCCCTGTTTGAAGCCATTCGAGAAAGCGGTACTCCACGGAAGGCGGACTGGATGCTGGTGCCGAGGGCGCCTTCACAAAGAGCCGAAAGGGTTTGAAAGTCGTCTTGTCCACCCACAACTGCGGCACCGTGTCGTCAGGGTATTGGGCGCCGACCACATAAAAGACCCGGTCGCCCTCCCGGGCCAGGCTCGAAATGTCGACCGCCACTCCCATGGATGTCAGACAGTTCGCCAAAAGTGTCCGCTCACGATACAGAAGCAGTTGGATGTAGTCCCTCGGTTTCCCCCTCTCCTCCGCGACCGCCTGATTATCTTTGAAAAGAGCGCTCTGTCCGCCTTCAATCATAAAGACGGTGCCATCGGTCGCATCGAGCCGGCAACGATCCGGGAACGCAAAATTCACTGTTTCCAGGGCTGGAGGCGGAGGATCGGTGTCGACTCGCGCAGGATCGGATCGTTCCTGTTCCACCATTAGGCGATCAGAGGATCCCATGGCCTCGATCATCAGTTCAAGAACATGTCCACCTTGAAGCACATAGGCGTCCACCAAGGGAGCCGCCCCTATCAGGAGCCAGAGGGCCGAAACGGCCATCCACGCCACGCCGCCGGGAAACGCCTTTGCGCGGCCGCCTCCAAAGCCCTTTCTGCCGGGCATCGGAAAGGGTTTGGTGGAAGGCATCTCAGAACAAGTCATTGCATAGACAACCCGCAGAGCCAAGCGCCTCCTCAATGCGGATCAGCTGATTGTATTTGGCCACACGGTCGCTTCTGGACATGGATCCCGTCTTAATCTGGCCGCCGTTGACTCCAACGGCGAGGTCGGCGATAAACGTGTCTTCGGTTTCACCGGATCGGTGAGAGATCACCGTTGTGTAACCCGACTGCTTGGCCATCTCGATGGCATCCAGGGTTTCGGTCACCGTCCCGATCTGGTTCAGTTTGATCAGGATCGAATTGCCGATGCCTCTCTCGATACCTTCCTCAAAAATCTTGGGATTGGTAACGAAGATATCATCTCCCACCAATTGAATGTCGCCTTCCAAGCGGTCGGTCATCATCTCCCACCCGTCCCAGTCCTGTTCGGCCAGACCGTCCTCGATAGAGAGAATGGGATACCGATCGATAAGGCCGGCATAATAGTCGACCATCTCCTGGGAGGACAGTGTCCGTTTCTCCGATTCCAGCCGGTATTTCCCTCTTGTGTAGAATTCGCTGGCCGCTGCATCCATCGCGATGCCGATATCCTTTCCGGCGGCATATCCCGCAGCAGCGATCGCATCCATGATGAGTCCGATGGCGGCTTCGTTGCTGGACAGATCCGGTGCGAATCCCCCTTCGTCCCCCACCGCTGTATTCAGTCCTTTTTCCTTGAGGATTTTCTTCAGACTGTGAAAGGTTTCGGCTCCCATCTGCACGGCTTCGGCAATCGATGAGGCCCCTACAGGGATGATCATGAACTCCTGAATATCAAGCGTGTTGGCCGCATGAGCACCGCCATTGACGATGTTCATCATAGGCAGGGGCAAGTAACGTGCATTGATCCCACCGATGTATCGAAACAGCGGCAGACCCATTGCGTTTGCGGCTGCTCTGGCGGCCGCCATGGAGACTCCCAGAATGGCGTTGGCACCCAGGCGGTTCTTGTTGACCGTTCCATCCAATTCGATCAGCCGACGATCCAGAGCGATCTGGTCGGCCGCGTCAAGTCCCAAAATGGCTGATGCAATCTCCCCATTGACGTTGGAAACCGCTTTGCCGACACCCATTCCAGCATAGCGTTTGGATCGTTTGTCTCTCAACTCCAGCGCCTCGCGTTTTCCCGTCGAAGCCCCGGAAGGGACAGCCGCACGACCCAATGCGCCGCTGCCGGTGATGACATCCACTTCAACCGTTGGATTTCCTCTGGAATCGAGAATTTCTCTTGCAACCACATCTATGATTTCGGTCATTGTCGTCCCTCTCCTCGAGCTGGGGCGTGGTCATCGTCCAAAGTCGCAATCAGTATTTCGGAGTCCCGCGAGCCTCCGGCAGCGCCCGTTCAAAAATCGTGGAACCGACGTGTGAAACGCCCTCGGTAACAGGAAAAGGGGTGCCGCTCAGGTCCGTTTTGCAGGTTAAAGAGGGCGCCGGCGACCGCATGCAGCGGGACCGGCGCTCGCTTGACAAAATTTTCGCAGATGTTACTCTCCTAGCCTGTCGATGTCAAGATGAAGGAGCCTTTGGGGACACCATCCGACGGTAGAAAAAAAGATCGGAAGTTCCGGTTGGGAAAACCGGCGGAACGGCAACGACCGTTCCGCCCGATTCACTTCCAACACACGACGGGGAAAGATCCGATGGCCTCATCGATCGGTTATACAGACGCCCATTTGTTCGTGGCGGCCATTCGAGTGGCCGGTCATCGCCACCAAAGGCCGCCATCCGTATCGGATGTTTGCCAACTTCTCAATTTTACAGAAGAAAAGGGCTACTATTTGTGTCGCAACCTTGTCGATCGAGGGATCGTGGAATTGATCGAGGGTGCTTACGGGGAGCGGCTATGCGTTCGGGACCATGGTCGCCTCGAGGACATCGACCAATCGGCGCCCGCCAGTTCCCTCGAGGACGAGTTGAAAAAATTCCAGGCCTCCCAAAGAGGCATTGCCGACAAGGTGAAAACCATCAAAGCCGAGCGCGATGAAAAGCGAAAAACACTTTTCGAAGAGATGGAAAAAAAGCTGAAAGCCCAACTGGAAAAAAAGTAGCTCCCGCCCGACTCCCCCACCACGGTCAATCGCCGATCGGCACCGAATCGTTATCGCTGATCCACGGAGGCTATTTCGGAAAAGGATTTCATCCGTTCGCCGGATGAGGTTGTACTTCCAACCAATGCCTTGGTGCGTCGAAAATACGGGATATGGTGCTGAACTTTGCCGAAAACGATGCGAACCAGCACGTACATGGGAAGAAAAGTAAACCCGAATCCCACCTGATCGCCCAGTGCCGAGAAGCCGAAGGGCAAATCGAAGAGAACCTCACCAAAACGCGTTTCGAGCCAAGCCATTGCGAATGGGACCGGCCACAGCGAAGCGGAGCCTAAAGCCACCTGGTAGAAAAACACCTTCCCGAAGGCCTCGTTGGCCTCCCGGTTGCAGGCTTTGTAGCTGTCGCCGTCGCCCGCCTGAATGGCATCCACCGACAGGTTCTGGAGTCGGACAAGTTCGCTGTTGTCATGCGCGATGTAATTCCGGTTGAACCGATAGGCCAGTGAAATGGTCCATTCACCGGCAATCACGCATGCCAAGGATAAAACGGCAATCCCAGAAAAATATCCCAGGACGGGATTATCCGCAAGGCGGAAGAAAAAGATTAAAGAGGCGTCCAAGTAAAGGTAAATCGTGTGCCACATGGTATCCTGCCGTTTGACTCCGACGGTACCGGCCGGGGTGTGGCGCCGGTACCGTCGTCGGTAGACCGTTTTCGGGCTGGCGAGGGGCCACGACCGCAGCAGTCGAAGCCCCGAAACGCGTCGCCGGGCTTAAAACGGGGGTAAGATACTGTAACCAAGGAATCCCTTGGTGGTATACCGGATACCGACATAGAAGGCCAGCACGACGAACAACCGTTTCAGCCAGATATCCGGGATGAACTTGGAGGTGCGGGGGCCGATCATCGAACCGATGAAAATCCCAACCAACTCGGCGCCGATCAGGCCCCAGGCGACCGGAACCCCTTTACCGACCATATAGCTGAAGATGGAGACAATCATCCCCACCAGAACCACCAGTGCGCTGGTACCTGCCACGAGGAACATAGGCAGGCCGGCAACCGATGTCAGGAAAGGTACGAAAAGAAACCCGCCGCCAATCCCCAAGAATGCGGCTATGGCGGCAATGGCGATGCCGCCAAGCATCGGTATAAAGGCCTTGAAATTGAACTCGACGCCGTAGAAGGTGAATTTGATGTTGCCTGCGAAAAATGTCGTGATCCATCCGGCGACGGCGAGGCCATAGGCCACGATCTTCATTCCTCCAACCAGGTTGGCCCACAAGGCGCTGGCAACGACCAGACCCAGAGCCGTGAACATCAGGGGCCAACTGCCCTCCAGCACCTTGACCCCCTCGTTGGTGGCGCCACCGGCCTTGGCCTGCTTTTCAAATGCCGCCGCTGCCTCCTTGGCTTTCTTCTTTTTCGCCTGTCCGGCCGCGGTGGTTTCCCTGAGGAGCATGAAACCCAGCAGCAGAACGATGAGGCCGAAGTAACCGATATAGGCCTTGAGGTTGATTTTGCCCGCGGTCAGGGCCGGAATGACCCAGGATCCTCCCACACCACCGATGGCCAGGCACAACCCCAAAGGGGCCACCAGACGACCCATTCGATAATAGTTGGTGCTGGAAATCAGACCGCTGAGGCCCACCAACCACTGGTTGGAGGTTCGAATGGAGTCCGTGACCAGCGAATTCATGGGTGAGCCCTTGCCGAAGCTTTTGGCATAGTCCCCCAGACCGAAAATGGTGATGTGGCCGACACCTGCCATGATCCCGCCAAAAGCGCCGACAGTGGAAAAAATCCATCCAACCCAGATCGCCCAGAAGAAACCGACGACCAGACTCGGAGACGGCGCCCCCGGTATGCCGAGAAACCCCGGAGGTGCCTTGAGGTCCAATTTACCGTTTTCAGCAGCGGTGTTGATGGCGGCCTGGAGATCGGCGGCCTCAACGGCA
>JASFIA010000030.1:0-10613 GCA_050122915.1 Desulfobacterales bacterium
CCTCGAGGAAAAGCTAACGCTGCTGCTGCTTCCCAAGAATCCGAACGATTCGAAGAATGTGATCCTGGAAATACGATCAGGCACGGGTGGGGACGAGGCTGCTTTGTTTGCCGGTGATTTGTTTCGCATGTACTGCCGGTATTCGGAAAATCGTTCCTGGAAAGTCGAAGTGATGAGCCATCATCCGACGGCCGGAAGCGGATTAAAGGAGATGATCGCCCTTATTCAAGGTGTTGGGGCTTACAGCAGACTGAAATTTGAAAGCGGTACCCACAGAGTGCAACGGGTGCCTGTTACAGAAACCCAAGGGCGTATCCACACCTCGGCTGTTACGGTGGCGGTATTGCCCGAGGCTGAAGATGTGGAAGTGGATATTGATCCAGGAGACATCAAGGTGGATGTCTACCGATCCTCCGGGCCTGGCGGTCAAAGCGTCAATACCACAGATTCAGCGGTCCGCATTACCCATTTACCTACCGGTCTCGTGGTAACCTGCCAAGACGAAAAGTCACAGCACAAAAACAAAGCCAAGGCTCTCAAGGTCCTGCGAGCCCGTTTGTTCGACCAGGCAACGAGGGAGCAGAGCGAAAAGCGATCCGAAGAACGAAAAAGCCAGATTGGTGATGGTGACAGAAGCGGGCGAATTCGCACATATAATTTCCCACAAGGTCGTGTGACCGACCATCGAATTGGACTTACCCTCTATAAATTGGAAGACATTCTGGAGGGAGAGGTCGACGTCCTCATCGATGCATTGACCACCCACAGTCAGGCCGAAGCCCTTCAGCATGCCGACTCGTGAGTGGACCATATCGTCCCTTCTGATCTGGACTGCCGGTTATCTCAAAAAAAAGGACATCGACAGCCCCCGAATCACGGCTGAAATTCTTCTTGCCGATGTTCTTGGTCTGGAGCGGATTGACCTCTACCTGAGATACGACCAGCCAATGAATGTCGATGAATTGGCCCGGTTCAAGGAGGCAGTCCAGCGAAGGGTCGCAGGAGAACCGGTCGCCTACATTACCGGCGTAAAGGAATTCTGGTCCCTTGAGTTGCTTGTTGGGCCGGGTGTGCTGATTCCTCGAGTGGAGACCGAGTGTCTGGTGGAGGCCGCTCTTGGGTTGATGGATTCCATGGCTTCAGATCGTCCGCTAAGGCTCTTGGATTTGGGTTGCGGATCTGGAGCGATTTCCCTTGCCATTGCCAAGGAACGCCCCAGGGATTGGATCGTCGCATCGGATCTGTCCCTGGACGCCCTAACCATTGCCCGAGAAAACATTAAGC
Source organism: Desulfobacterales bacterium (assembly GCA_050122915.1). Lineage (GTDB taxonomy): Bacteria > Desulfobacterota > Desulfobacteria > Desulfobacterales > UBA5852 > CALNZV01. The sequence goes on from JASFIA010000030.1 coordinate 1,285, forward strand.
GTCTCGGGATGACGGATCGTGTTCTGACCGTGGCATCGAATTGGCTGAGTGCGATTGACTGTCGTCAGCGGCCCTTCGACCTAATTATCTCAAACCCTCCGTATGTCGATAGCCAGGACTTTCCCAATCTGCAAATTGAAGTCCGTGACTATGAACCGCGGTTGGCTCTAGACGGGTTGCCCGGTGGCCTCGAAAGTCTGAGGAGAATTATCCAAGATGCGCATCGTTTCTTGAAGGCAGGCGGGTACTTGGTCCTAGAAATCGGTTATGATCAGAAAGCGAGGGTAAAAACCCTATTCTCTCACCTCCCTGACGCCTACAGTGAACCGGTTTTCGGAAAAGATTACGGCGGGCGAGACCGTCTGGCCATCGCTCGCGTCATGGGCTGATCCACCTTTGGACCGTTGTAGCGGAAGTCTAACGGATGGGTATCTATCGCACACATTAATTCTTGCAGATCTTTATTGATCCTGATACAGATATCCGATTTTATAGTCAGGAGATCTACCACCACTCACGTTTCCGGACTCGGTGCCCGGTGCTTCGCAATGAAGTCGGTGTCGGGGAAGATGGCAACGGATGAAAAAACCAAATGAAAGGATGTTTCGAATGGCTTATGTCAGTATGAAAGCGCTGCTGGAGGCTGGTGTTCATTTTGGTCATCAGACCAAACGGTGGAACCCGAAAATGAAATCGTATATTTTCGGCGCCAGAAACGGCATTTATATCATCGATCTTCAAAAAACCGTTCGTTTGTTCAAGGATGCATATGAATTTATAGTGGATACGGTTGCAAACGGAGGATCCGTCCTGTTTGTAGGAACCAAGAAACAGGCCAGGGAATCCATTTATGAAGAGGCTAATCGCTGTGAGATGTACTATGTCCACAACCGTTGGTTGGGTGGTATGTTGACCAATTTCCAGACCATCAAGCAGGGTATCGATCGCCTCAACTACCTAAACTCTATAGACAATGACGGCTCAATCAATCTTTTCCCCAAAAAAGAACGATTGAAGCTCGGAAAAGAGCGCGTCAAGTTGGACAACAACCTGGGTGGTATTCGGACCATGACCCGCCTGCCCAAAGCCATTTTTATTGTCGATCCCAAAAATGAAGCGATAGCCGTTCGCGAGGGGCGGCGTCTTGGAATCCCCATCGTTGCCATCGTTGACACCAACTGCGATCCCGACGATATTGACTACATTATTCCCGGCAATGATGACGCCATTCGCGCTATTCGATTGATCACCTCAAAAATTGCAGAGGCATGCATTGCTGGGAAAAAACGGTTTGACGAAAGGCGTCAGGCTGAGGCCGACAAGCAGGTTGACGAAGAGCCTTCGGTTCCCGGTGCCGACGACCTAAAGCCTGGGGAGCGAAAAGTGATTTCGGACGGTTCCGATGGGCCGGTTGTCGAAATTATTCGCAGGACGCCATCAGACGAACCCGAGGTGTCGCCTCCAGGCGACACGGCGGCTGAACTGGCAACTGATACGGAAAGAGCAGGAGAATAGTTCATGGCTTCGATTACAGCTGATATGGTAAAACAGTTACGAGATAAAACCGCAGCCGGTATGATGGACTGCAAGCAAGCCTTGACGGAATGTGATGGCGATATGGAAAAAGCCGTCGATTTCCTCAGACAAAAGGGGTTGGCGACCGCCGCCAAACGAGCTGACCGCTCCATGTCCGAGGGCGCCATTGTCCCCTATATCCATACTGGAGGAAAAATTGGCGTTCTCGTCGAAATCAACTGCGAAACGGATTTCGTTGCCAAAAATGAGGACTTCCAGGCGTTTGCAAAGAATATCGCGATGCATGTGGCCGCAATGAATCCGGTGGGAATCCAAACGGAAGACGTCCCTGAAGAACTTATCGAGCGCGAAAAGGCGATATACAAGGCTCAGGCGCTTGAAATGGGCAAACCTGAAAAAATGATTGAGAAAATCGTGGAGGGAAAACTCAACAAGTTCTTCAAGGATAGCTGCCTCTTGAATCAGGCTTATGTGAAAGACCCTAATATTACGGTCAGTGATCTATTGAACGAGCTGATTGCCAAGATTGGTGAAAATATTTCCATCAAACGCTTCGTGAGATTTCAAATAGGAGAATCCTGACTTTGGGCGAACCCCAGTATAAGCGAATCCTTCTCAAGCTGAGCGGTGAAGCATTAATGGGGGATCAAACCTTCGGCATCAGCCCGGAGATGATCCGGTATGTGGCCGATGAAATTCGTTCAATTTTCGACCTTGGGATTCAGATTTGTGTCGTTGTCGGAGGCGGCAATATATTCCGCGGTGTTGCCGCCAGTTCCTTTGGGATGGATCGTGCTTTAGCCGATTACATGGGAATGCTGGCCACGGTGATAAACAGCTTGGCACTCCAAGATGCTCTCGAAAAAAATGGCATGCCGACGCGAACCCAGACGGCCATTTCCATGCACCAGGTGGCCGAACCCTTTATCATGCGGCGGGCGGTCCGGCATCTTGAGAAGGGGCGTATCGTTATTTTCGCTGCAGGTACCGGAAACCCTTACTTTACAACTGATACGGCCGCCGTATTGAGAGCCCAGGAGATCCAGGCGGAAATTCTTCTCAAAGCCACGAAGGTTAATGGCCTTTATGACGCCGATCCGGAGATCCACCCGAACGCAAAGTTTTTTCGAGAAATCACTTATATGGAGGTTTTGGAACAGCAGCTTCGGGTGATGGATATGACGGCCATATCGCTGGCAATGGACAACAAACTCCCAATGGTCGTGTTCCGACTTGACGAACCAGATAATATCCGGAACGTGGTGAACGGAGAGGCCATCGGCACTCTAATACACCATTAGATCGGCCAATGGCAGGTTAAGGGCGAGGGGCGTCAAACACACACGAACAGGTGAACAGTCATGATAGATTCCATCATTGAGGATACCCGGGAAAACATGGGCAAGACCATTTCTTTTCTTGAGGGAGAGCTTAAGCGGCTGAGAACCGGTCGAGCCAGTGCGAACCTGTTGGATGGCATCAGGGTCGATTATTATGGTACACCAACCCCGATCAACCAGATGGCGTCGGTTTCCGTTCCCGAAAGCCGGCTCATCACCATTCAACCTTGGGATGTGTCTGTGATCAAGGATATCGAAAAGGCAATTTTAAAATCGGATCTAGGGTTGACGCCGTCCAACGATGGGAAGATCATTCGTATTTCGATCCCGCCCCTCACAGAGGAGCGGCGGAAACAACTGGCCAGGAACGTCCACAAGATCTGTGAAGATCACAAGGTCGCCGTCCGCAACATCAGAAGAGATGCAAATGACCTGCTGAAGGTCGCTAAAAAGGATGGCGAAGTATCGGAGGACGATGCCTTCAAAGGTCAGGATCAGATCCAGAAGGTAACCGATGAGTTCATTGGCAAAATCGACTTGATTTTCAAGGATAAAGAGAAAGAGATCCTTGAATTCTAATTCCGTGGGCATAATAAATGGAGATCTTGATCCCGACAAGGTTCCCGGACATGTTGCAATTATCATGGACGGAAACGGGCGATGGGCAAAAAAGCGGATGTTAAACCGCATCAAGGGACACGAGCAAGGTGCTGAAGCGGTTCGTTCCATAACCGAATCGTGTATAGACGTAGGAATCCCCCATCTGACACTTTATGCCTTTTCGACAGAGAACTGGGGGCGCCCCCGAGCAGAAGTCGAAGCTCTGATGGGCCTGCTTAAAAAATTTTTGGATTCCCGTGAAGACGAAATGCTACAAAATGGGATACGCTTATCGGCCATTGGGCAGATTGACCGCCTACCCTCGTCGGTTCGCAATTCCCTCGACAGAGTGGCGTCCACCACGGCAAACAATCGAAAGCTTGTATTGACGCTTGCCCTCAGTTATGGCGGCCGCGCTGAAATTTCCGACGCCTTTCAACGACTTTTCCTTTCAATTAAAGATGGCCTTTTATCCGCCCAACAGGTCGATGAGGCGATGATCAGCCGCCATCTGTACGACAGTTCCCTGCCTGATCCGGACATCCTCATCCGAACCAGTGGTGAACGCCGCATCAGTAACTTTTTGCTATGGCAGATCGCCTACACTGAATTTTATTTCACCGAAACCCTTTGGCCCGATTTCGGGCGAGAAGAATTCATCACCATCCTGAAAGATTTTCAGCGCCGAGAGCGTCGATACGGAAAGGTTTTCTCATAGCTTTTTAGTGGCATTGGTCGTCCCCTTGTCCATTGCCGACCCGAAAGACGGCATCAATGCATCTGAAACGCTGGATTACCGGAATCGCCTCATTACCCATATTGGTATATTTCATCGTCGGGGGCCCCTTTCAGTTCTTCCTCCTCCTGGTACTCGTGGCTCTTCTTTCGCTCTGGGAATACTATCATATTGCTTTTTCCGAATTGGATTTTTCCTTCTCATTTCTGCTGGCTGCGACAGGGTTGATCTGTGCGCCTGCCATTCTCCTGTCAGCCTATCTAAACCGTTTTGACATGGTGGCCATGTGCGTTGGAATCAACACTGTCGCCTGCGGCGTCATTTCAGTGTTCGTCTTCAACCGGAGCCCACAACATATACAATACGTTTTCCGCCAGATCGCGGGGATTGTCTATGTGCCGCTGGCCCTTTCCCTGCTCATAAGCATCCGGTTGGGTGCTGATGGTTGGCAGTGGATTCTGTTTTTCCTTTTTACGATTTTTGCGGGTGATATCGGCGCTTTTTATGTCGGCTCCTACTGGGGTAGGAGAAAGCTTTGTCCGACGATCAGTCCCGGTAAAACGGTTGAGGGTGCCCTCGGCGGCATCATGGCAAACATCGTTGTAGGATTCTCATTAAAGGCATTTTTATTGCCCAGGCTCGACTGGCTGCCCTGTCTCTTTCTATTTGTTTCCATCGGTGCTGCGGGTCAAATCGGTGATTTATTTGAATCTCAGATGAAGCGCGTCGCCGGGATAAAAGATTCCGGTACTCTGCTTCCCGGGCATGGCGGTTTTCTCGACCGCATTGATGCATTGCTGTTTGCAATCCCACTGGCCTATACTTTCCGTTTCTTCGTTTTGACCTAATGGCTCAATTGGCGCTTCTATTGCCGACAGTCAACAGCAGCCGATACCATTTCACTGGCGCAGGTGTTCGCTGACATGAAGTCATTGGCAATTCTTGGATCTACTGGATCTATCGGGCGAAATACACTGGAAATTATCGGTCAGTTTCCAGATCGCTTCCGCGTAAAAGCACTGACCGCGTGGTCCAACGTCGATCTGCTTGCCGATCAGATATCTCGGTACTCTCCGGAAATAGCAGCCGTTGCCGATCACGAACGGGCGCGCTCCCTAAAAAACCGATTGCCCGGGGATTCCAAGACCAGGATCGTCTGCGGCGTCGACGGCTGTCTTGAAGCCGCAGCACATCCCGAAGCGCAGATGGTTGTGGCAGCCATGGTCGGTGCAGCAGGACTCATGCCCACTCTGACTGCGATTGAGTCCGGAAAAGATATTGCCCTTGCCAATAAAGAAACCCTCGTAATGGCCGGTCGAATCGTAATGGAGACGGCAAGGGTGAAACAGATTCGTCTGCTTCCGGTCGACAGCGAGCATAGTGCTATCTTCCAGTGTTTAGGCGGGTTATCCCATCCTGATCTTGACCGGATAATACTGACAGCATCGGGGGGGCCGTTTCGATCTCTGCCCCGTGAGGCATTTGAAGGTCTGACGCCTGAGAGAGCCTTAAAACATCCTACATGGCAGATGGGGCCTAAAATATCTATTGATTCAGCGACACTGATGAATAAGGGGCTGGAGGTGATCGAAGCCATGCACCTCTTCAGCCTCGATGTGGATTCCATTGACGTGGTGGTTCATCCTGAAAGTATCGTTCATTCCATGGTTGCATTTACCGATGGATCCGTTTTGGCCCAAATGGGAATCCCGGATATGAAAGGAGCGATCGCCTATGCCCTGAGCCATCCGGAAAGGCTATCGTTGAGGCAGCCGATACCGAATCTGCCTGGCATTGGATCGTTGACGTTCGAGTTTCCGGATCTCAGCCGATTCCCTTGCCTATCCCTGGCATATGAAGCCGGTCGAATCGGAGGAACCCTTCCGACGGTAATGAATGCGGCCAACGAGGTGGCGGTCCAAGGGTTTCTCTCTGGCATTATTGGTTTCGCAGATATTCGGCGAATTATCGAGGAAACGATGGAGCGCCATACGACCGAAGAAGCCGATTCCCTTGATTTGATTCGCGCGGTGGATCAGTGGGGGCGAGAGATCGCCGCCGAAAGGATCAGAGCGGTGCAGCCTTGAAGTCTTTCTGGCCTTGATCTATTCTAAATAGCAAGAGAAGATAAAATCTATATTTCGAAATTATTGGAAATTGAATAATGGGAAATAGCATCCTAGCATTTATTGTCGTTTTAGGCGTCCTCATCTTTTTTCATGAGTTGGGCCATTTCCTTGTGGCCAGATTCTTTGGTGTTGGCGTAGAAAAATTTTCCCTTGGATTTGGCCCTAGATTATTTGGTTGGCAGCAGGGAATGACGGACTATCGTATTTCTCTGATCCCTCTTGGTGGCTATGTGAAAATGGTGGGTGATGAGCCGGATGCCGATATCGACCCGGAACTCAAGCCGCTTTCTTTTCCTCATCAAAGTGTAGGGCAGCGCTTTCTGATTGTGGCGGCCGGCCCTCTCTTTAACCTGATACTGGCGGTAGTCATTTTCTATGGTGTTTTTGTCTTTACAGGTATCTATGTGCATCGTGCCGCTGTCGGCGAAGTGGGAAAAGATACACCGGCAGAGAAGGCGGGAATTCAACCCGGCGATCTTGTTGTCGACATTGATGGTGTTGCTATCCCGGATTGGGATGGCATGAAGCATCAAATTGGTGTTAACCAAGGAAAACCGATGTCCATAACAGTTGACCGGGAGGGAAAACTGTTAACCATGGATTTAACGCCCCAGCTAAGAAAAATTCCGAATCTTTTTGGTGAGCGGATCGAGAGGTATGTCATCGGCATCACCTCGAAGAATGATTACGAACTTCAAACGGTCGGCCCTCTAAAGGCACTGGTGGAAAGCGTTCAAAAAACATACGAGGTAACGGCGTTGACTGTTGTTAGCGTTGTAAAGCTGATTCAAGGCAAATTGCCTGCAACAACGATCGGTGGCCCCATAAAAATAGCAAAAATGGCCGGTGCCCAGGCGAAGGAGGGTTTGGTCAATCTATTGGTGTTCACAGCCGTCATCAGTGTCAATCTGGGAATTCTCAATTTCCTGCCCATCCCGGTTCTTGATGGCGGGCATTTGATGTTTTTTACCATAGAAGCCGCTACGCGCCGACCGGTAAGCACGAAAATTCGCGAAATTTCTCAACAGATTGGTATTTTTTTACTCATTCTTCTAATGATCTTTGTTATCTATAACGATATCGCCAATCCGTAATGCGCACAATAGGGAGCCTGAGATGCCTAGCAGACTCGAAATTATGACCAAACCTGAGATGATTGACGCCGAAGGCAATTCCCTTTGCCAGAAAGCCAAGGGCTATTTTGGCATTGATCTGGAAGTGGTCAGGAGCATTTCGATTCTTACGATTGACGCTGAGTTGTCAGAAGATCAATTGGAAGTAATAAGGAATGAAATATTTACCAATCCGGTTACTCAAATATCTTCATACAGACCGCTATCCGTGCCTTTTGATTTTATACTCTGGGTTGGTTACAGGCCTGGGGTCAGGGACAACCCGGGAGCAACCGCCGTTGAGGCCATTAAAGACTATCTTGGCGTTGAATTTAATGAAGGCGCTGGCATTTACACTTCCAAGAGATACGGACTAAAGGGAAAGCATCTAACACGGGATCAGGTGGCCCGAATTGCCGGTGAACTATTAGCCAACGATATCGTTCAACAATGGAAGATTTGGGCATACAATGAATGGGATCCAGAGATAGGCGTTGGTCTCATTATTCCGAAAGTAAAACTTGACCATATCCCTTCCATCGAAACCATTCCCGCAGATAGCGACGAAGAGCTTCTCAGGGTCAGCAATGAACGTAATTTGGCACTGAATCCCAATGATATCCCAACGATTCGGCATTATTTTAACAATACAGAAGTGCGCCACCAGAGAAAAGAAGTGGGCTTGGGGGATCCGACGGATGTGGAATTGGAGTATATATCGCAAGCCCGAAGTGATCACTGCAATCACAATACCTTTAGGGGATTTTTTCGATACAGAGATCTTGATACAGGAGAGTCAGAGAAGATCGACAGTTTGTTCAAGACCTGTATCGAGCAGCCGACAATGCTCCTAAAAAAACAAAAAGATTGGGTGGTCTCTGTTTTATGGGACAATGCTGGTGCGGGGAAATTTGATGACAACCATTATTATGTCATTACCGGGGAGACTCATAATTCTCCATCCAATATGGAGGCATATGGTGGTGCAATAACAGGTATTGTGGGCGTTTACAGAGATCCGATGGGAACAGGCAAGGGGTCGAAACTAATTATGGGAAGCTATGGCTTTTGTGTGGGCCCTAGAGACTATAATGGCAAGCTAACTCCTCATTTACATCCCAGACGCCTACTTGATGGAATTATCGAAGGCGTCAGAGACGGGGGTAATAAAAGCGGGGTTCCAACGCCATTTGGTCAAACCTATTTTCATCCCGGATATCTTGGCAAGTGCCTAGTGTTTGTGACAGCTGTTGGATTGATGCCGGCCTTCATTAATGAAACTCCCGCAGAGCAGAAGCGGACTTCCCCCGGAGAATTGATCGTTATGTGTGGGGGAAGGGTAGGAAAAGATGGAATACATGGCGTGACCGCATCCTCGGAAAGCTTTTCTGAAAACACTCCTGCTGGCCATGTGCAAATTGGAGACCCGTATACCCAAAAAAAAATGCATGATTTTCTCATCGAAGCAAGAGATGAGGGCCTAATTCAATTTATCACGGATAATGGTGGGGGAGGTCTTTCCAGTTCAATTGGTGAATCTGCAATGTATTCGAATGGATGTGTGGTTCAATTGGATAAGGTTCCATTGAAGTACGATGGGCTCGACCCATGGGAAATTTGGGTGTCTGAGTCTCAGGAGCGAATGACGGTTAGTGTTCATCCATCAGATATCGATAAATTTTTGGCTCTTTCCAAAAAGCATGAGGTAGAAAGTTCCGTAATCGGGCGCTACACCGACAGCGGTAAGCTCCATATTACCTTTAACGGCGATACTTGCGCCTTCATTGATTTGGATTTTTTAGCCAAGGGATTTCCGCAATGGGAATTTGATGCCTCATGGCGGTCTCCGCAATCAAGAGGGTTGACGGAGCCTGTC
>JASFIA010000031.1:0-10604 GCA_050122915.1 Desulfobacterales bacterium
CCAAACCGCATGTTCCGTCTGGAAAGGCGACTTTTAACGCCTCACCGAAGGCTGCTCTCGTGCCTCTGTCCTTTGCGGCGCTGATTGGCTCCGGGATCGCGGACGCCTCTCCCGAAGACATCGCTCAAAAACTCACATCCGCCGCCGGCTTCCTCGGCGCCGATCGGTTTCGCCCCATGGCGGCGCGGGTTTTCGTTGAGCAAGCCCGGCCTGAAAAGGCGATTCCCGACCCCTATGCACCGTTTCGCCCCCTGATCAAAGACGCCCTTGTCTTCTTTCTGTCGCGGATATCCCAGGAGCGCCTGATCGGCATGGCCGTCCGCCAGATCAGCTTGGGCGAAGACGCGCCTCCGGAAGCCCGCCTGCTCGAACTGGCCAAAGGCTTTCCGACCCTTCACAAACTCGGACAGATCATCGCCCGCAATCCCCACATCGATCCTCAGGTCAAGCAATGGCTGATTCACCTTGAAAGCGGATCATACGGGACCGATCCCGGCCGTATTCTCCAAAAAATCAAGATCGCCGTCGACTCTACCGAAGAGCGGCAGTGTGTGGCGGTGGACGGACGCCTCCTCTCCGAAGCCAGCGTGGGAGCGGTGGTGGCCTTTCAGTGGCGCCAACCCGGATCCGCTAATCATACCCGTGGTGTCTTCAAGGTATTGAAACCCCGGATAAAGGCGCATCTCAAAGAGGAACTGGGCATTCTGGAGGCATTGGCGGTCGATCTGGAAAACAATCGGAGCCGCTACGATCTCGGTCAATACCGGTACATCGATGTGTTTCGCGAGGTGCGTCAGACCCTGGAAAGAGAAATTGACGTCACCTCGGAGCAAACCCATCTGATGGAGGCCCACCGGTTCTACCGCGGCGTCAAAGGAATCCGCATCCCTCGTCTGCTGCCTTTCTCGACCCGGTTCATGACGGCCATGGAGTTGATGGACGGCCCCAGCGTCGCTGAAATGCCCCTGACCCCCTCACAGGGAAGGCGCTGCGCCGCGCAGCTATTCGAAGCCGTCGTCGGCCGACCGCTCTTTTCGGTGGAAGCCTCGACCCCCTTTCACGGTGATCCCCACGCCGGCAACATTCTGGCGATGAATACCGGAAACGAAGGTGCCATCCATATCGCCCTTGTGGACTGGAGCCTCTCAGGGCGACTGGGAAAGGCCGAACGACGTCGGGTGGTTCAGCTGATTCAACAGGTGATCAAAAGAGACAGCGAGGCGATCGCCAGCTGCGTGGCGGCTCTCACCTTAACCCAAGACGTTGGTGGACCTGAACCCATTGGCTTTAAAAGGCTTATCACCACACTGACGGCTTCACCGGAATATGATGCACTGCCCCCGGTAAGGCGGGCCTTTTGGCTCCTGGATGAACTCCCCCGCCACGGGATGGTCTTCTCATCGGACCTCATGCTATTCCGAAAAGCGCTGTTCACATTGGAAGGGGTGCTGACCGATCTGGACCCAGGTTACGAAATGGACACCTACATGGCACGCTATTTGGGAGGTCTCATCACTCAGGAATGGCCCGATCGAGTGGGACGGCTATTCTTCCCTTTCGATGACGAGCCTGGTCGCTATCCCAGCCTCATGTCCAACGGCGATCTTCAGCTGATGCTCTTCCATCAGTTTCTCAATCTTCTCGGCGACACTACCGATACCATGGTTCAATGGGTCGACGCCCAGAGCGACATCATGTCCGGATGGTTCGGAGGCTCCTATCGGATTCGTCCCTGAGGGGTGTCGCAACCCGGATGGCCCCCCGGATCGTCAGGGAAGCAATGACCTGGGAATCGGGGGCTTCGCCACTATCGGGGAGTCAGGTAGGGGGTCAAACGGTCAAGATCGCCGGACTCTATCGCCCGCTGCAGTTCGTCCAAGGACGGCGCCGAGCCTCCGCCGGCTTTTTCACTGGCGGAACGCCCCGGCTGCCCGCTTCGGGTACCCACCGACGCCGGCCCACTTGATTCCTCTATGAAGGCTCTGACCTTTTCCTGGCGGGCCCGGTCTTTTTCCAGGTCGAATTCGATTTCTGCTTCCTGTTTAATCGGCCGCTCCACTGCTGTCGGGGGAGAGTTGCTGTAGCGTCGGACACCGTTCTCGTCCACCCAGGAGTAGATATCAGCACCAGCCGGCACGCCCGCACACCAGATTCCTATCACCAGCCACAACCAGTAATACGGCCTCATTATAAGCCTCCCCGATCCGGACTCACCCGCCTACTGAAAAATATCGGCGCAACGCCGCGATTTGTTGATGGGAGGGGCTCCAATGTTGACCGTCCTCTTGGGGGATCATCAACCCTTCCCCGTCCACCGGGCAGAAAGACGGGGGAGCCCGGGAAGGTATCCGGGGACGGAGCAGGTTCGGTCGCGGGTGGGACCATCAGGGAGGGAAACGGGGTCCGCTGGAGTACCCCAGACCCTATCTCAGAATTTTGACGATTTTCGGACGGTACGCCTGCTGATCGGCCAGCCGGTTTCCCTTGTATTTGATGTAGGCCACGGAAATACAGAAGGCTCCGAAACCCGTCAATGCAGAAAGGGTGGATTCATTGTAACCGAACCGCTCGGCGAGTTGAATCCCAAGAGCCGCACCGGCGATCATGCAAATAATCGGAAAGATATACAGGAGGAAACTGGCTTTCAGCAGCGAGGTGGTGGGCATGTCGACCACGATCCGGTCGCCCTCTTTGGCACCCATCGGGTTGAGGACTTCGACCTCCATCTCTCCCCGTTGAGCGGAGCATGAACCGTGGGACGCGCATCCTTCGCATGCCTCCGAGGGAACCACCTTTATCCAGGCGGTGTCCAACCCGATTTTGACGACGATGCCTCGCTCCGTGGCCATAAGGGTAGCCGTCTTTCTGTTCTATAACCGTTGCGGCAACGGTGAAAGGGTCTCTTGCGATCAGTGGGGCAGTTGGGGTCGGGCTCACCGTTCTTTCAGGCGGAAATGCGGTCTTCCGGAACTGAGGTCTGGATCTGCACCGTTCGTTCATAACAAATCAACCCGCACTGCAGACATCTGGCCGCTTCCGCCCTGGCCGCCTCTTCAGTATAGCCCAACTCCAGTTCCCCGGTTTTGATCAGGTCCTTGGGGTGAGCCAGGGGCATGATGACCCGGGGAGAAGGCGCCACATTCTCCACATCGTAAACGTTCTGAATGATGCTGTTTTCCGTCACAATCAACTCGGGCAGACCGGGGGATATGCCGTACAGCAATTGATGGATGGATGCTGCAGCCCTTCGACCGGCACCGATGGCCTTGATCGCACCGCTGAAATCGGTATTGACGTCGGCCTTTGAATAAAGACCCGCTTCGCTCTCAAACCCAGGCTGCTTGTAGGGTTGCACCGCCATCCATCTGAAGGGGGCATCCTCGGGAGTCGAATCGCCGATCTGGCCCGTATCCACCTCCGGTCGGTGTTCCATGAAGATGAGCTCCGGATAGCGCCCGGCGGCAAGCACGAGGGTATCGGCCGAACGCATCGTTTTTTCCCGCTGGATCAAGTCGATGGTCTCCACGGAAGTCACTCCGTCTTCATCGCCAAAAAGGCCGATCAAGCCGGCACTGAAAACCACCGTAACCCCTTCCGCCTCGAGAGCGGCTGCCGTCTCGGCAGTCAAGGGGGCTTCCTCGACGGACTCCCGAAGCAGAACAGTCACCGACTCAGCCCCCAACCGGCGCCCGATGGCGGCAGCCTCGGAAAGGAGGTTTCCGCCCCCGACGAAGACGATCCGTTTGCCGACGCTAAGGGAGGCACCGTCGGCGCGCCCTCCGCGGATAAAATCGATCAGAAGATAGGTATCGGGAATCAGCATCTCGATCTTACCCGCTTCTCCTCTTGCCAGACGGCTGTCCCAGCCGCCGGTTGCCAGAAAAACGGCCTGATGGCCCTCTTTTAGAAGACCGGGAATGGTGAAATCCTCTCCCAGGACCTGACCCGTTTTGGCTTCCACCCCCATCTCGAGGATGCCCTGAATGTCCCAGTCGAGCACATCGTGGCTCAGACGATATCGGGAGATGGCGCTTCTAAGAAGCCCTCCCAGTTGATCCATGCCATCGTAAACCATTGCATGGTGACCAAGCCGGGCGGAGAAGAAGGCGGTGGAAAGCCCCTGTACGCCTCCCCCGACAACGGCGATGCTCCGACCGGTATCCGGCGCTTTGAAAGGCTGGACATGCTGCCCTGTTTCCATTTCGTAGTCCGCCACATAACGTTTCAAGAAGTTGATGGCGACCGACTCGTCGGAATACTGGCGACGGCACTCCAGTTCGCAGGGACGGGGACAAATCCGCCCAATGACGGTCGGGAAGGGATTTCGCTCCTTGATGACCTGAACCGACCGGTGGTAGTCGCCCAGAGTGATCTGTCGGATGTATTCGCGGATATTGATGCCGGCGGGACAGGCCCGCTGACAGGGCGTGGTGCATTCGTCGGTGGTGTATTCCCTCAGGATTCGCCGGGTGACCGAGGACAGGGTGATGATGTGCTTCGGGCAGACCCGCTCGCAGGTGCCGCATCCGGTGCACTTGACCTCATCCACCACGGGCAAGCCGTCTGGGCCCATCACGATGGCGTCGAACGGACAGGCCCGGGCACAGCTGCCGAGACCCAGGCATCCGATGGAGCAAACCTTCATGCCGCCGCCCAAAAGGGCGACTGCGCGACAGTCTCGAACGCCGTCGTAGAGATATTTGATATCCGCGGCATCGGGTCCGTAAAAACAGCCGGGGCGGGCGATATCGGGCTCCTTGGCCTCGACGGACACCCCGAGAATACCGGCAATGGCCATGGCCACATCCTCACCCGCCGCCACGCATGAATTGGGAGCCGCCCGACCGGCGACAATCGCCTCCGCATTGGCGCTGCAGCCCGGGAGACCGCAGCCGCCGCAGTTGGCGCCTGGCAATACATCTTCAACGGAGAGAATTTTGGGGTCTACGTAGACGTAGAAGATTTTGGAGGCAGCCGCCAAAACGATACCGACGACGATACCGATTCCGCCCAGCATGAAAATGGCTTCGGTCATGTTGCGTCCCCTGTGTCCATACGGATTAAGTCATCATTGAATTGCACTGAATTTGCATTTGTCGTAGCAGGTCAGGCACTGGATGCACTGATCCTTGTCGATCCGAGCGACTTGCTTCTTCTCCCAGATGACGGCATCCACCGGGCAGGCCTTGAAGCAGAGGCCGCACTTGGTGCACAGGTCCGGGTCGACTTCGAATTTGAGAAGCGCCACGCACCGTTTGGCCGGGCACACGCGGTCGTTGATGTGGGCCAGGTATTCATCCCGGAAATACCGAAGAGTGGAGAGCACCGGGTTGGGCCCCGTCTGCCCTAGTCCGCACAGGGCCGTCTCCTTGATGACGGCCGAGAGGCTTTCAAGCTCGTCGATATCCTCTGGCACGCCTTTTCCGTCGCAGATTTTCTCCAGTAGTTCCAGTTGCCGACGGGTGCCCTCACGGCACGGGGTGCACTTGCCGCAGGATTCATCCTGAATGAAGTCCATGAAAAACCGGGCCATGTCCACCATGCAGGTGGCCTCGTCCATGACGATGGCCCCTCCGGAACCCATGATCGCACCGACTTTGGCAATCTCTTCGTAGTCGACCGGGGTATCCAGATGCTGTTCCGGTACGCAACCACCCGATGGCCCCCCGAGCTGGACAGCCTTGAATTTTCGTTTTTTGGGCACCCCGCCGCCGATGTCGTAGATCATATTTCGCAGGGTCGTGCCCATGGGCACCTCCACGAGACCGATGTTGTTGATATCCCCCGACAGGGCGAACACCTTCGTTCCTTTGCTGGTCTCGGTTCCCACGCTGGCATACCAGTCGCCGCCGTTGAGCATGATCTGAGCCACGTTGGCCAGGGTTTCAACATTGTTGAGAATGGTGGGTTTTTCCCAGAGCCCCTTGTGGGCGGGGAAGGGGGGGCGGGGTCTCGGCATTCCCCGTTTGCCCTCGATGGAGCGCATGAGCGCCGTTTCCTCCCCGCAGACAAAGGCACCGGCACCCTGATAGATCTCCACCTCGAAATCGAAGCCGGAACCGAGGATGTCCTTGCCGATCAACCCCCTCTCCGTGGCCTGTTCGATGGCGATCTCCAGGCGGCGGATGGCCAGGGGGTACTCGGTCCGCGCATAGATATACCCCTGATGGGCATTGATGGCCTTGGCGGCGATGATCATTCCCTCCAAAACGGCATGGGGATCGGCCTCGAGAATGCTCCGGTCCATGAACGCCCCGGGGTCGCCTTCGTCCGCGTTGCAGAGAACGTATTTCACGTCACCCGGGCTGGCTTTCGCAAACGCCCATTTCATCCCTGCGGGAAAACCGGCGCCGCCGCGCCCCCTCAAGCCGGATTTCTTCATCTCTTCGATGATATCGTCGGGGGACATATCGTGAAGGGCCTTGGCGACGCCGAGATAGCCGTCGCGGCCGATGTAGTCGTCGATGGATTCAGGATCGATCAGCCCTTTGTTCCTGAGGGCCCGGGGCATCTGGTGGGCGAAAAAAGGGATGTCGTCCTGGGAAGGGATCTTCTTTTTGGTCCCGGGATCCTTGTAAAAATGCTTTTCCACCGGAGCGCCGCCGACGATGTGCTGATCGACAATGGCGGGGAGATCGTCGACCTTCAGCTTCTGGTAGAAGATGTCTCCCGGGTGAACCACCATGATGGGACCCATGGCGCAAAACCCGTTACAGCCGGTTTCGATCACCTGTACCGAGTCTTCAAGGCCTTTCTCCCGAACGATGTCCCGCAGCCCGTCGATGACCGATATACTGCCGGTGGCATGGCACCCCGTGCCGCTGCACACCATCAGGCGTGTCACTCCCTCGGAGGCCATCATCCGAGCATTTTCGTCCCGCAGGAGCGTGAGCGCATCAACGGTTAACTTGGTCATACCCCATTTCCTTTCGCTGCTACCAGGAGCCGTCCAGCCCTCTGAGTCCGTTCATATAGAGTTTGCCGATGGAAACGAACATGGAAAAGTCTGTCACCAGTAACGGGAGACCGAAACCGGTTGCCTGATTGATGACGCCGGGTGAGGGTTTTTGACCGCGGACAAATACCACAGCGCCAACTTCGGCGATTTTCGCTGTCTGGACGACCTGCTCGGTCGTGACGCCGGTGAGAACCACTGCGTCCTTGGCAACGGCGGACAGAAAGGCGTCCATGATATCCGCACCACCGCCGGCGACAATGGTCTTACTCAGCTGATCATCGCCCGTCAGCACCTCCGCCTTCAAGATATCCCTAATCTCGGACAGTTTCATAAAGCACCCATTTTTAGTTACTCGTATTGATCCAGAATCTGAATGACTTTATCGGAACTGACATCGCCATGGGTATCGGTGTTGACGACCATGACGGGGGCAAGCCCGCAGGCTCCCAGGCAGCGCACCGGCTCCAATGAGAACCGGCGGTCTTCCGAGGTTCCGCCCTCCTCCAAATCATACTGGTTACAAATACGGGAGATCACCTCCTTGATGCCCTTTACATAGCAGGCGGTTCCGGTGCAGACCTTCACCGTATGCCGCCCCTTGGGCTCCATGGAGAAAAGGGCATAAAAGGTCGCCACACCAAACACGTCGCTTCGGGACAGGTTGAGGCCTGAAGCGATGTATTCCATCAATTCGACCGGCAGGTAGCCCACCACATTCTGGCACTTTCGCAAAACCGTTATGACGGAGCCGGGCTTGGGCCGGTTCTCAGTAATGATGGCATCGATTTCTTCCCACATTTCACCATTGATTTCGGGGTGTTCAGGCCGTTCTGCGTTCAGCATGGATCCTCTCCGTTGGCGTCGAAAGGGTTCTGCGGTTTTAAAGACGTCAAGCTAACATAACCGGCAATCGACGGCAAGGATTTATCCATGTTTCCTGCGGGAACGGCGATGGATAACCCACGGGTATCAATACCGATCTCCGGAACGCCCCTTTCCTTGACGCTCCGGGCGTCGTGGTCTATAACGCCAGGGTTTCCAATTCCCCAATCGATGCCTCCGGAGTCGACCCATGAATGCCATGCCCGAAGCTTCGAAGTCCATGGTTGAAGCGGCGGCGGCTTTCCTCGCCGAACGCTATCCATTTCGCCCCCAAATCGGTCTGATGACGGGAACCGGATTGGGTGAGGCCGTCGACGACATGTCGGTTGAGGCGGCGATCCCTTACGGCGACATTCCCCACTTCCCGATCTCCACCGTGGAAAGCCACAGGGGTCGTCTCCTGCTCGGGCGGCTGAGGGGACGACCCATCGTGGCCATGCAGGGACGACTTCATCTTTACGAGGGCTACACCCCCTATCAGGTTGCCTTTCCCGTCAGGCTCATGAGGTCGATTGGGGTCGGCACCCTTCTGCTCACCAATGCGGCAGGTGGGCTGTCAGCCCGGCTTCGAACCGGCGACGTCATGGCCATTTCCGATCATATCAATCTGACCGGAGAAACCCCTCTTCTTGGCCCCAACGAGGCGTCCTGGGGCCTTCGGTTTCCGGATATGGGCCGGGCCTACGATCCGGATCTTAGAGACCGGGCACGGGGGGTTGCCCGTGAATTAGGCCTGTCCCTCCCCGAGGGCGTCTATGCGGGGCTGAAAGGTCCAAGCCTCGAGACACCGGCCGAGGTCCGCTATCTCAAAACCATCGGGGCCGATGCAGTGGGTTTTTCAACGGTGCAGGAGGTCATTGCAGGCGTTCACAGCGGAATGGTTGTCGCGGGATTTTCCATCATCACCAACGTTCACGATCCGGAGGCACCGGCGCCGGCTACCGTCGAAGACATCATCGAGGTGGCCACCGACGCGGCCCCCCGGCTCAGAGGACTGATCGCGGGTCTGATCGACACCATGGAGTCGGTATGAACACTGCCGATCTCGTTGTCCACAACGGCCGTGTCCTGACTATGGACGTCAATAATCCGGTGGTGGAAAGAGGCTTCGTGGCGGTCACCGGGCCGGTCATCGCCGCCCTTGGCTCCGAAGGGTCGAGGGAAAGCTGGTCCGCCGGTAAAACCATCGACGCCGGTGGCGGCATCATCATGCCCGGATTGGTCAATACCCATACCCACGCCGCCATGACCGGTTTCAGGGGTTTGGCCGACGATCTGCCCCTCATGCGCTGGCTGGAGGAACACATCTTTCCCGCCGAGGCCCAGCTGGATGAAGAGAAGGTCCGGGCGGGCACCCTTCTCGCCTGCGCCGAAATGATTCAATCCGGAACCACATGCTTCTGCGACATGTACCTTTTCGAAAATGCGGTGGCAGAGGCGGCAGCGACAGCCGGCATGAGGGCTGTGGTGGGTGAGGTGCTCTACGATTTTCCCTCCCCCAGCTACGGCCCCATCGAGAAGGGGTTGGTGTATACCAAGGAGCTGATCGACCGTTGGCAGGGCCATCCCCTCGTGTCCATCGCCGTCGAGCCCCACTCGCCCTACCTTTGTTCCCCGGATCTGCTTCAGGCGGCGATTGATTTGGCGCGCCGTAACGGCTGCCTGGGCGTCATCCATCTGTCGGAGACCCAGAGCGAAGTCGACCGCATCCGGGACCATTACGGCTGCTCACCCGTGGCACACCTGGAAAGCCTGGGCCTGTTGGGCCCCGATCTGCTGGCCTGTCATTGCGTGGTTCTCGAGGAGGGGGACATCGACCTGCTGGCCCGCCGGGGCGTCAAAGTCGCCCATAACGCCGAAAGCAACATGAAACTGGCCTCCGGTATCGCTCCGATCCCAAAATTGATCGACCGGGGCGTCTGTGTGGGCATCGGAACCGACGGCTGCGCTTCCAACAACAACCTCGATCTGTTCAGCGAGATGGACACCGTGGCCAAACTCCACAAGGTGGCCGCCCTGGACCCGACAGTCATGCCGGCAGAGACGGTATTGAGGATGGCCACCATCGACGGAGCCCGAGCCTTGGGGATGGGGGATCGGATCGGCTCCCTGGCCGTCGGGAAACTGGCCGATTTCATTGTTGTCGATACGGCCAAACCCCACCTGACCCCAATGTACCACCCCGTTTCCCATTTGGTCTATGCGGCAAAGGGAAGCGATGTGGACACCGTGGTGATCGGGGGCAGGGTGGTCATGGAAAACCGGCGAATGCTCACTTTGGATCTGGAAACCATCATCTCGGATGTCCTCCGCTGGGCCGACGGCATCCGAAATCTGGCATGACCTTCCCCTGAGGTCGGTTGGGAACTCTGGATGCTGGACACCCTGATATTCAACGCCGCGGTGGTGACGGTGAACCGACGCTTCGAAATTCACCGCCCGGGGCTGATCGGCATTCGCAGAGGCCGTATCGCGGTCGTCGGACCATGGTCTCCGGAGAGCCCTCTACCCCATAGCCGCAGTTGCATCGATGCGGGGGGTGCCATCGTCATGCCCGGGATGGTTAACGCCCACACCCATCTGCCGATGGTGCTCTTCCGGGGGCTTGCCGACGATTTGGCCCTCATGGACTGGCTGACCGATGTGGTCTTCCCGGCGGAATCGGTATTCATCCATCCCGAGACCGTTGCACCGTCAGTCCGGCTGGCCTGTGCCGAATTGCTGCTGAGCGGCACCACCACCTGCTGCGACGGCTATTTCCACG
>JASFIA010000032.1:0-10513 GCA_050122915.1 Desulfobacterales bacterium
AAGGGCCATTTTGGCATTCATGCTGATCCGGCCCGGGGTTCTCAACAAGATCTCCATGCTGATCCGGAGGAAGATGTACAATGTCGAAACCATCACGGCCTGCGCCACCCACGACCCCACCATCAGCCGAATGACCCTCACCCTTCGGGAGGACAGGGACGATAAGATGGTCCAAATCATCCGGCAGATCGAAAAGATGACCGAGGTTATTTCAGCGAGGGAATTGGACATCGACGGCAGCTACTGGAGGGAGGTGGCCATCGTTAAATTCGAGGCGGACAGTGACGAGTTCGATGTCATCCGCCAGAAATACCATCTGGAGATCCTCGACCGTCAGAACCACGAGCGCTACATCGTCCAGGTGGGAGGCACCTCCAAGACGATTGACGATTTCATTCAGGCGATCGGAAAAGAGAAAATCATCGACGTGGCTCGCTCAGGGTTCACCGCATTGGAAAAATAACCGCCGAACGTCAGCGCCAACTCCCCCCGCGGCCGGGCATTGCCGCCGCGTCCCCCGAGGCGGTCGACGCTGAGAAGTCGGCCAAAACAGCCTCGAACGTTTCAATGAAGCCCAGGATGTCTTCTCGATCGATGGTCAGGCTGGGGTCTATCCTCAACACGGGCACGCCGGGTCGCCGGCCCAGAATATAGCCCCGCCGCACCATCTCCCTGTGGGTCCTTATGGTCGCTGCGGTGTCGGGCCCATCCGTCATTTCGATGGCGGCCATCAAACCCCGGCATCGAATCTCCTTGATCCGGCCGGTGCGCCTCTTGACGGCATCGAGTCCGCATGCGAGGTCGGCACCGATCCCTATGCCCCGGTCGATCAGTCCCTCTTCGGCAATTATCCTGATGACTTCCCGGCATACGGCGGCCCCAAGCGGATCGTTCTGATGGGATTGGGCATAGCGCACCGGCCTGCCCCCCAGTAGATCGATCACGCGCGGCGCAAAGGCCGCCACACTGACGGGATAGCCGTTGCCGATGCCCTTGCCCATGGCCACGATGTCCGGTGAAACATCGTAGTGTTGGTAGCCGAACCACCGACCGGTTCTGCCGATCCCCGTGGTCACCTCGTTGACCATCACAAGACCGCCGTTATCTCTGACCAGGGCAGCAATGCGCCGAATCAATTTCTTCGGCGGAAACCTCACCAAACCGGAAGAACTGCCGGGTTCAAATAAAAAGCCCCCGATGTGATCATGGGGGATTCCGGCCCAACGATCGCACCGGTGATCGCACTCGCCCTCGCGGTCGCAGGCGCCGCATGCCTGCCAATCAAAAGAGACCCATTCGTTTTCCGTTTGTTGGCTTGCCGATCCGTAGGCCCCGAAATAGGAGTCGGTCATGGTCATCATCAGGGGGCGATCGATGGTCGCCCGTGCCGTCCGGATGCCGTATTCTACGGCCTCGCTCCCCGAACACAGAAACACGCACATACCCCCATCGAACCCCAAGAGGGAAAGAATGTCACCGGCAGCCTCCCCCACGACGCCATTCGTATAGCCGAAGCCGGTATGGGCAATCCGGGCGTACTGGTCGTTTAGGGCCCGCAATACCCTTGGATGGCCGTGGCCGATGGACGTGCACCAGACGCCGGACTCCATATCCACATATCGTTTCCCGTCGGCATCAAAAAGATGACAGTTTTCCGCCCGCACAATGTCGGTCAAAAGCACCTCATGGCCAGGATACCAACCGAATGGAATCGACGGGTCATTCACAGGCGTTGCCTTCCCTGCGAGGGTCGTTTCGCGACGGCGGTCGTCGGGGGTGTTCCGCCCTTTAGATCCGTTTTCGGTCACGACTGGTGGCTTTTCAATCATTTCTTGCTGTTTCCTCTCCCATCAATTCCCCCGCCCCTTGGGCGTGCGGGTCCGGAACGGCAAAGCCCTTCAACGGATAGTGCCGCCCGGCGGCCGCCGGGAAGAATGCCATGAACGCATCGCGCTCGGCGGATGCCGGCCTGCAGGTTGCCGCCATGGCGATTTCCCGTCCGAAGGGTTCGGCGCCGGGCAGTTCGGTCCAGGCGAGGGATTCAGGGAAGGCGTCGGCATAATATCGGGCCAAATGCCCGAAAATGAGCCCGACGTCAGCCATATGGTGGATCAGAGAATAGGGCACATCCCGGTGTTGGATGGAGAGACGACCCGGGAAATCGGTCACTTCCCCCGCCAGAAAGGCCTCCGTTCGGACCGGACCCAAAATCGCCTCGAGGGTTTGCCGGTATTGCTCCCGTGCGCCGTGCTCGCTTGGTGTGGCCAGGACCACCCGGGGGTTTCGTTCCGCGATTTGGGATAGAGAAAGACCGCCGAGGCCGGCCCCGCGGCGCAACATCAGGCCCATACCCTTGTGCCGGGCGAATACCCGGACGTCGCCGTCGACGATTCCGGCGGCAGCCAGTGTTGCGAAGGCGCCGGTCCCTGCCATGACGATATCGGGGTAGATGGCCTTGTCGGGGCCGATAGGAATGACGGCGTTGCCCAGTCGCAGCCCTTTCCGAAGTAGCGCATCCAGAATCATTCCCTGGGGCAGGGTGACCGCCAGAATGTCGCCGGGCGTCATGGCCGGACCACCCCGTTGGGCACACCACCCGGGAAATGTGTCATAGAGCAGCGGGAACAGGGCCGGGAAGTGGTTGCCTTCCGTGAAGAGGGTTAAACGGGCCGAGCCGTCGATGGGGCCGACGAGGTCCAGTAATGTGTTGGCGTGGCCCCGGAGCGTTGGAATGTCTCTCTCGGGACCGATAGGGGGCCAGTTCACCGGAAAAACCTCCGATCAGGGGTAAGCAGAGGGCAGTGCCGGTTACCGATGGCATGCCCGTCGATCGCATTACCGCATTGGTTGGGGATCTCTGTGGATGCTGCGGTCAGGGTGCGAACCTTCGATTTGGCGTCAGCACGGGAACGGTCGTCTGCAGGAGCCCTACCCATTGCCAAAAAGGACCGAAAATGGAATCAAGGCCGCCCTGGGTATCATGACGAAGAAACCTCTCATCGGCCAGGCCCCGCACGCCAAAGCCGCCCGCAGGAAGCGAGAGCACCAAAGCGGCGATGGTCGCCGATTTTCGTGTCACTGCTGGTATGAGCACGGCGAGATACCCATAGGGACTAGCGGCCCAGGCGACAATGCCCGCGGCGGGACCCGATGCGGGGCTGTTCATGGTTGCCTAACCGATGAGGGTGGTCGATCAGCCCCGCGGCCGCCCTCACGATGAAGGCGGCCTTTTTGACGTTCGAAATGGCCCCATGAACGTCGGGGGCCCTGGTAAACCCACATTTGCCCCATGCCCGCCAAAAGGTCCCACGGGTCGACGAACACGTCATCCATGCCGGACACGTCAAGGATGCCTTCGATGTTTTCAACGGCATCAATGCGCTCGACCTGCAAAATGACAGCCGTATCGTCGTCCGCGGAGGCGACGGCCTCTTGAAAGCCGGGTCCCAATCCCTGAGCCTCGGCAATCCCCACACTTCTCGATGATTTCGGCTGACGGAAGCGTTATGACGGTTCCGATAAGCCGTTCCTATCCAAAGAGCTTCCATTTGAAAGACGCATTCATTCCCATTTCCGAAGATGACCTGATGGAGCCTTAAGGCGGGCCAGCGCCACATCCATGGAGGACGTTGTAATACAGCCGATCCTGCAGTGCTTTTTTTGGGGGGACTACTTAGCCGGTCAGCCCCCTCATCTTCGTGCTGTGGCCGATAGAGGCCGAACCGAGAACGATCGAGCGGGGTTTCAACCCGATTCATTTCCCTTTCGGTCTCAGGTCGATGGCTTCCGTCCGATCATTTAGCAGCTGTTTTTCGAACCCGGCCTCGATCAACAATCGGTCGCGGTTCTTCTGTATCTCAGCCTGTTGCCTGATAAGTTCATTCCTCGTTTTGTAAGACAGTATCGCATTCAATATCAGATAGATTCCAAGAAACAAGAACAGGCCCAAAATGACCCATTTGAGTTCCGAAATGGTTTGATAGCCCACCTTACCCACATAAAGAAGGAGGTCCGGAACCATCCAGTACAGAAAGGCGATCACTAAGACGGTACACCCCAATGAGTAGATATTCAGTCGTCCCAGGGTGGAAAACAGTTTTTCAAACGCGGTTTCTTCAAAGTCGGGCGTTTGATCGCCCTCCTCACCCTTGCCTTTATTGGCTTTCTTTTGATGAAATACATCCTCAAAGACATTGATGATAAAAGCGACAAACAAAATGATGACCAGCGGAACACATATGGACAAGGCAATCCAGGCCCTCGTCGGGAATTGATTGTCCACGTCGACCCTGGTGACGACAAAACCTTCCTCTTTGAAGTTGTCGACCCCGTATATTTTTTTAAATTCGAGGATATTGCTTGCATTGTAGACATCTTCATACACAACCTCATTTTTCGAATTGGTAATTCTGACGATATCGTGATTGGCCGAGTAAATCACGCAAACCATCAAAATACCAAATTCGATCATCGCAAAAACCAGAAGCATCAAGAACAGTCCTGGAACTTTCTTATCAACCACTTTTCGTAATTTTTTATTACCCATTCTACATCCCTGTCGTTGTCGGAGCCCTTACAGCCAGGCGAAAGCCATCGATCGGGCCACGGGCATGTCAAGCGGGGCCGTAACGGAGTTCTATGGGTGGACATCAAGGCCAACGGACCTGATACCGGTGGTTTCCTGGGGCCCGAGGCCACGCCACCCCCATGGAGAGAGGCGCTATTCCGGTTGCCCTTTTCGAGCCCATGGGATCGCCATCAACCCGATTCCGGATAAGAACGGGTGGCAATGGCGAAATGGCTCGACTATTTTTTACCCTTCAACAGCGTATCGAGACCTGCGAACGGTCGATCGGAAGCTATGGGCTTCGTCTCGCCCCCCGGCGCTTCCGCATCGTACCATGACTGATCCGTGTATCGGGAGTGTTCGTTGTCGTGGCAGTAGATGCAAAGCAGTTCCCAGTTGCTGCCGTCCGGAGGGTTGTTGTCGTGGTCATGGTCCCTGTGGTGGACCGTGAGCTCACGAAGTTTCTTGCCTTGGAAATCCCGTCCGCACCGCGCACAGACCCACGGATACAGTTTGAGCGCCCGCTCCCGGTACCCTTGCTGCCGCTTCTGGCGGTCGCGCCGCGCCTCGCTGACAATCCGATTGACGCTGTCGTTGTCCAATGGCTTTTTTTTCCACGTCATATGTTCACCCTCGAAGCTTGCCTGTTGTGTCACGCATCGACCATCGGTTGCCGTTGTCGATGGAATCGCCGTGCCGACACCGAAGGCGGTGCCGTCAGACCTTTTTTCAATCGATGAACGGCTTGAAAAGCGGTCCATTTCAAGTCTTGGCGTCCCCGCCGAATCATTTCTCGCGATTGTAACGAAGCCCTATGGGCCGCAACACTTTTTATATTTTTTGCCGCTGCCGCACGGGCAGGGCTCATTGCGCCCCACCTTCTCCCCGGCGATCATCGTCTTTTGGGGATTCAGCAATATTTCCAGGTCCGTCACATCTTCGGGTTTATCGGGGTCCAATTCAATTTTATAGCGCCAATCGTTTTCCGCAAAAACCGATTCCAATTCTTTCACCCTTTTTTTGGTTTGTACATTGACGACGGCCGGATTCTTTTCAGTGCCCAGTTTGGTCGACTTTTTACCGTCAAATATTTTTCCCATCTTATCACCCTTCACGTTGTTTAGGACTCGTTTACCGCATCGCGCCTGGGCCAAGCGCGGCAGTCGATCTCACCGGGCGCTTTATTGCGGGAGGGACACCCCCAAACAACCCGCCAACCCAAGGCGTCCCTTGACGCTTTGGCGACCCTCCAGACGAGTGAAGCCCATGCCCGGCAACCGAGCCTTGTCATCTCATGGGTGAATACCAGCCGAAGCGTTAAAAAGGCAATAGCCCCTCGTGTCTCGGAAAGGATCGTTTCCTAGGAAATCGGCGCCCGTTCCTCTCTCCTGACGTTGGTGTGGAGCGATATCCGGTGCTCCCAACCGATGATGGAAACCGTCGTCTCATCGGTATCCCTCGATACAACCCATTCGAATCCATGGCGTGATACCCTCGATACCCATGCAGGCGTGAGCAAGGCGGCGGCCGATTTTTTGGAAAAGCCGCCGCCCCGGGGTAACCCGCAATTGGCAGTGTGCGTTTCATCCTCCGGCCCCCCTGGAGCGGACCATGAGATTTTGGCGTTGCTTTCACTCTCGGGGTGGCTTAATATCGGCGGCTCAACCAAGCGGATATCAGTCCGAATTTCATTTGGTGACGCCCTCGGTTTTTTTCACCATCCAACCATCTGAAATCGGCAGCAGCTGGTGCGTCTGCGGATGTTGCCCTTGCCTCTGCAGGCGATCGGGCCCGAACCCCATCGAAACCCGTGTATGCGTCGCGGCGCCTTCACGGGTAAAATCGGCCTTGCGGTTTCCTGCTCGACATATGATTGGCGTCCCACCACCTGCCGTCAATTTCTTTCCTTACGGGACCGTTTATGACACCGTGGGGTGGCACATCCGTGTTGCGAGAGAGCAAGGGCCTTCAACGGCCTCGATCCGCTGGGATCCTTTTGACCGAATCCGCGGCGGACAAAGAAAGGAACGGTAGCGATGGGACAGCGGGAACGCCGATATGTGGAAGGTTTCTATCGACGGTACACGGGGCGGGTTGCGATCTGCGTCGGCTATTCCCAGGAAATGGCGGAACTTTTTCCCTTTGTTTTGGAGGACGGCCGGGGGAAGGCGCTGGGCATCATCGCCATGGCGGCCCTGACGAACGAAGAGATGAGCACGGTTCACATCTTCCATTTCAGCGCGTTCAGGCAATGGCGGGGCGATGGGAGCAAAATGATGAAACACCTTTGCCAAGCCGCCGATCGGCTCAGCATTATATTGAGCCTATCCCCCATTCCCTCACCCAACGGCAATGACCGCCTGCTCGACCATCAACAACTCATTGCCTGGTATCGCAAATACGGGTTCAAAGGCGAGTCGCTACTCTGCCGCCCCCCTCTGACCATCGGGTCGACGGATGAGCATCCCGTCGGGAACCACCGGGGAAAGCCCTCCGTCCGTTGACCCCCCGCTGCCGCCCTCCCCAGAAAGGCTAAGCCGCTGCCACGCCCGTTTCCGGCCCTGCGCCATTGGTCAACCTTCGGGTTGATACCCAGGATCGGATATCGTAGACTTCAACGTCGATCACTGGCGAGACTCGATGATGGAGACTGCCCGACGTGGACCCTATCCGAACCGTTTGCGCCCGCGACTGCTACGACAGTTGCGGATTGATTCTCCCCAAGAGCAAGGGCGGCGTCATGGCACCCCTGTCCGGGGATCCCACCCATCCCATCACCCGGGGGTTCACCTGCCCCCGCGGCCGCAAGGACCACAAGCGACTCCTCAACAACCGTATTCCCCAGCCCCACCTCAGGCGAGCCGGGATTTTGGAAGCCGGAGACTGGGCGACGACCCTCGAAGCCCTGAGTGGTCAATTGCAGAAGGTATTGGATACCGTGGGCCCGGAAAGCGTCCTCTTTCTCAACTATGCGGGGAACCTGGGTCTGCTGGCCGGCTGCTGGTCCGAACGCCTCTGGAATGCCATCGGTGCCTGCCGAACAGATGGATCGGTCTGCAGCAGATCCGGTCACCAGGCTTTGGCCCTCCACTATGGACGAAGCTACGGGTTGGCGCCGGACCAGCTTCTGGAATCGGATCTGATCGTTTTCTGGGGGTTTAATGCGGTTGTCAGCTCACCCCACATCTGGAATCTGGCCTCTGCCGTTCGCAGCGCCCACGGGATTCCCATCGTGGCGGTCGACCCGCGTCGAAGCGAAACGGCCAGCAGGGCCGACCTTTGGATTTCTCCCAGACCGGGCAGTGATGTGGCTCTGGCCTACGGTATGGTTCGCCACCTGATGACTCACGGCGGTGCCGATTCGTCTTTTCTATCCCGATACTGCACGGGCGTCGACCGCCTTGAATCGACCGCCGCAGAGTGGCCCCTGAACCGGGTGGCAGAAGTGACCGGCGCCGGGGCCTCCCAGATCGAACAGTTGGCCGGCTACTACCAATCCTCCAAACACAGCGCCACCATGATCGGCATCGGGTTGCAAAAACAGGATCATGGCGCCGACGCCGTCAGAGCGGTTTCTTTCGTCCCCGCAGTGACGGGATGCCATCGGGGGTTTTTCTACGGCAACGGGTCCGGATATACCGTCGACCGCAATCTCATCGCGGGGCGAACCCATACCGGCGACGCGCCCGTTACCTCCCAGGTGGGGCTGGCGGAGCGAGTGGCACGGGGAGACTTTCAATTTATCTTCGTGAGCTGCCACAATCCCGCCCTTACCCTTCCGGGCGCCCATTTTATTCAGGAAGGTTTTCAGAGGGATGACGTATTCGTCGCCGTTCACGATACCCATTGGACCCAAACGGCGAAACTGGCCGACGCCGTTCTTCCCGCCCCCTCCCACTTTGAAAAAGAAGATGTGGTCATCCCCTGGGGGCACCCCTTTGTCCAGCTGATGCCGACGGTGGTGCCCCCGTCGGTCGACTGCCGATCCGAGGTGGAACTGGTTGTCGATTTGGGCAAACGGCTCGGACTCGATTTGGATTGGCTATATGAAGACCCCTGGCAGGTGATGGAGAGCGCCATGGCAGGGGCGTTCCAAGACGGTGATTTCAAAGACCTGATGGCCGGCCGTCGGCTTCGCCTGAAGAGCCGGCCGAAGGACAGCTACGATACGCCCTCCGGCAAGATCGAGTTCATCCCCTCCCGGCTTCCGGAAGGCGTGACGCCGCTGCCGATCCAGGCGGCCCTGACGGAATCGACGGGGATTTTTCAACTGATCAGCAGCGCACTGCCCCATTTCACCCATACCCAGTTTCAAGAGGTTTACGGAGCGATTCCCAGCCGTGTGCTCATGCATCCCGAAGACGCCGATCGTCAGGCGGTTATGGACGGCGAATGGGTTACCATCAGCAATGCTTTGGGGGAGTCGACCGTCCAGGTGACCGTGAGTGACAGTGTTCCCAAGGGCGTTTTGTGGTCCCCCCGCCAATCGCAGGATCCCCACGGCCGGCCGATGAACAGCCTGTCGGACACCACGCCCCAGGTACTGGGGGGCGGGCCTCGGTTCAACTCCACCCGCGTTTCGGTTCGGCGGCGACCCGGGGACCGTTGAGACCGGAAGGAGATCACCGCCCGCAAGATGAACGACCCGATCGGAAAGCTGCTGGATTCGGCGCCGGTATCCGGCCAAGAGGCCTATGCCTGGCGCGGAGACGATTTGCCCCAGGTTGTCCAGACCCTTGCGCAGGAAGGCCTTGCCGTTCTCGGGGGAGAAGTGTGGGCCATTGACGACCACGACATCGTTACCGCTATACCGACGATCGACGGACCCACGCGGCAGTTGGCCTGGAGCCTCCCCCCCAAAGCCCCTGACATGTCCTGGGAGCGTTATGTCAGGCTGTCAGGACGCCAGTCTCTCGAGACCGCCACTCGCCTCGCCCGGAGCGCGGACATTCATCCGGCTGCCCAGGAACGGCTGGTGGTTCATCTCTTTTTTCTGACCGAATCCGAATACCGGCGGCGACACGGGTGAACACCCTCATCGACGCCAGAACGGTCCCTGGGACGGCGGGAGTCCGCAGAAAAGAAATGCCGTGGGCTATTTGCGGTTGTCGTATGCCCGGATGCGCCTGGACAACAGCTTGGCGCAGGTTGGGCAGTAGGTGTGGTGCTCTTTGAGGTCGGGATGCGGGGTCACCCGCTCGTGGATATGCTCGAGAAAGCGGGGTGTGGCGAAAAGACTGCCGCATCCCTCGCATCGCTGAAGTGGGTGGCGCCCGATCACCTCGTCGCGGATGCTGATGGTGCGGACATTCCCCCGGTCCTCCATACGGATGGCGCCGGTAGGACAGATATTGGCGCAAGTCCCACAGCCGATGCAACGCCCCTCCACCGGCGTGACGTGTTCATGCCCATCGCGCTTCGTCATCTCGAGGGCGCCCGGTCCGACGATTTCCTTGCATATACGGATACACAGACGGCATCGGATACAGCCGTCGGGGCGGGGACCGAGATCGATTTCATAGGCCTCGGCCAAGGCCCGGATACTGTCGGATTGGGGGGCCATGGCCAATAGCTTGCGGAAGGCCTGGATGCGGGCTCTGTCCACCCGCTCACCGGCAGTGCGGACCGTCATGCCCTCCCGTGCCTTGAGCACGCAGGAGAGCATGATCATCTGCCGACCGGTCCGGCTTCCGACTTCGACGGCGCAGAGTCGGCAGGACCCCGACGGCTTGACGGCCGGATGATAGCAAAGGGTGGGAATGGAGATGCCGTTTTTTCTCGCGGCCTCCAACACTGTCATGCCGTCTTCGGCGTGTGCGGGATTGTCGTCGATGGTAAGGGTGATTCGCTTTGGATCCATAAGGTCATCCAGGGTCGGCCTCAATCCCTGAGAGCGTCATGAAGGTCGGCCAGATAATGGTTGAGGGTGTCCAATTCGGTTTCGAG
>JASFIA010000033.1:0-10472 GCA_050122915.1 Desulfobacterales bacterium
GAGCCCAACCTGGAGACATACATTTGAATCACCACAATTCACAATCATGTCAATAGGAAAGGGCTCAGGTAGACCACAGCAAGTCTACCTCCCAATCGCAAGCCGACATTCATGCTCCCGGGCAAGTTGATGCTTTCTTCAACCGATTCCGTATCGGCACATTGGGGGCCACCGCCCTCACTGGAAAAAACGGATCTTATGCGGCCTTTACGTGCCCCCCTGCATGAAGACAAATTTGATCGCTGTGCAGGATATGGAGCAGCTGTACAAGGAACAGTCCATGTTCCGCGGGACCGGCGAGAACAATGGCCGTCCGATCTGACATACCGGTTGACCGTTGTCTTCTCGCCCTCTCAGATTCCCACCGTGAAGGAATTCGACATTCTGACCTGGAACTTCTCGCCAGCACTGCCGATGCTGAGCAAGAGGCAATCAACACTTTGGAGCGAGCTCGGGAAAAGTCTCACACAGGGCCGTAAAATAGGGAGGTGCTTTACTGTTGCGGTGTCTATAACTGATAGAAATACAATGGAAAATGATGGTGCCCCCGGCAGGGATCGAACCTGCGGCACCCAGATTAGGAATCTGGTGCTCTATCCACTGAGCTACGAGGGCATCGGCTGACTTCGGCGGTTGTCCGGACTGGCGATGCGACGAGGGGAAGATGCCAAGTCCGATACCGAGCAAGGGTCAAGAAAGCCCCATCTCCCTCATGGCATTGCTCTGGCGCCGGTATTCGCTTATCGTCCAAAATGGGGTTCGAGTCAAGATGTGAGTTGGAAATGCCATGAAAAGGCAAATCCAGCGCGGCAATTGACGATGTTCCCCAGCCCGCGCCGGGCGATAGGCCCTGTGTATTGATATCCGGCATGCCTTCGGGTAGAATCTCTCCATGACCCTTTAATGGAAGGGAGAAAACCGACCCTGTGATTGCCTTACCAATTGACCGAATCGTTCCCAGGCTGCTGTTCTTTGCTGCCGGTCTTATGCTGGTATCCGGTTGCGCCTCATCACCATCCACCGGGCAGGACGGATGTCGCTCCTTTCCACACGACCCGGCCGCCGGACGCATCGATTCGGCCATTCTCGAGATGTATCCGCTTGACTACACCACCACGGTCTATGACGAGAGGGGTAACCCCATTTTCACCTTTCGCTCCGAGTATCTCGGGCGCTGCCCCGATCCATCCCTTTACCGGTCCCCGAACCGATCCTATTCAGGCCCAGATTTCAACGAAAACAAGGTTTCTTTCTATCGAATAACGGTGGAGAACAAGACCAGCAGAGAGGTGGTTTTAAAGCGCCGCATTTCACGGCTGCTGTTTGGAAATAGGAGGGTGGGTTACGACGTCGGTGCCGATGGCAAACCGGTTTTAAAAACCCTCCCTGCGACCGCAACCCGGGATTTTGCCGAGAGACCTATGCCTCGCGGCAACGCCTTCGGACCCCATGAATTGCGCCAGTACGGGGCCTGGCGGTATTCCACCGAGGGAGAGGTCTGGATCACCGAAACCGTCATCGAATTCCGGGGTAAAGAATTTCTGATGGTCCACCACACGGTCGGCCATTGACCACAGTCGCTTTTGCGCCGGAAGCGTCTCATCTGCCGACCGGCCTTTTCTCCGACTGTCCGGACCGGCGGGAAACGGCGGTGGCCCAGCCATTCGCTCTTGGTGATTTCTTGCCTATCGAGAGGCTTCTGTGGTATGCATTCATCGGGTCTCGGGGCAGCGGATCAACCCCCCATTGGCCGCCGCCTTTCGACGCCCAATCCCTGCCCTGTGAATCCCAAACTAACTGGTGAATACCCCACCACCGAGTGCTGAGGGTCCGTCTGAGCGGATCGGCCTCGGATGGGTCAAAGGAGGAGATCAATGACGAGAACGGCATCGCCCCACCGCTGGATCTGCTGGATCGGACTTTTCATCGCGGCAGTTCTTCTGACGGCTGGTTGTTCGTCCATGGGCACCACCAGCAAGGGATCGGAAGGGGAGGCCGCTGCAACGCCGACACCGACCGTTTACCACGATTTCAACGACATCCTGCTGCCGTCGGAGCTCAAGGTCGATCCGGACAGCACTTATATCGTCCAGGGCTCCGGAATGACCACAGGCATTCTCACCCTCAAGGGATGGGTGGAGCGGGATTCCCTGATTCAATTTTTCAGGGTTGGAATGGAAAGGGACAACTGGAAAATCCTCACCACTTTTAAATCCCCGAAAAAGACCACCGGCTCCATCCTGGTTTTTTCCAAGGAAAATCGAATGGCCGTGATCACGATTCGGGAAGGAATGATCTACACCCATGTCGAAATCGCCGTTTCCCCGGCAGTAGCAGGCAGCGTGGGGGGGGCTTTTCAAGGAATCCGAGATGTAGCCTCCGTTGCACGACCGTAGCCATCGAAAGGAGTTTACTGAGGCCGCCATGGGAAACCCCTTTGACGGAAAGCGCCTTGTCTTAGGCGTCAGCGGAGGCATTGCCGCCTATAAGAGTGTCGAGCTGCTTCGGTTACTGATGAAGGAAGGCGCCCGGGTGCGGGTGGCCATGACCGACAATGCCAAATGGTTCGTGGGGTCCGGAACGTATCAGGCCCTTTCCGGACTGCCCGTCCTGACCAGCGTTTTCGAGGAGGGGGACGCCTCGATTCGCCATATCGATTGGGCTCAAGAGGCGGACGTGGTGGTCATCGCCCCGGCGACGGCCAACTTTTTGGGAAAGCTGGCCAACGGAATCGCCGACGATGCCCTGACGACGTTCATGCTGGCGGTAACCTCCCCGGTGGTTATCTGCCCTGCCATGAACACCCACATGTACGCACATCCGGCGGTACAGGAAAACCGCCGCCGCCTCAAGTCGATGGGGTTCTTCATCATGGAGCCCGAGGACGGAGAACTGGCCTGCGGTACCGTCGGGCCCGGCCGCCTGCCGAATCCCGAGCGCATCCTGGAGTACATCGCCGGAGTGCTGACTCCCGCCGACATGGAGGGGATCCGTCTGCTCGTTACTGCAGGGCCCACCCAGGAATATCTGGATCCGGTACGTTTTTTGAGCAACCCATCCAGTGGAAAGATGGGGTTTGCCGTCGCCACCGCCGCTGCCCGGAGGGGAGCGGACGTCCGTCTGGTCACCGGCCCGGTCGCCTTGCCCGACCCCCCGGGCGTTTTTGTGGAGCGGGTGGTGTCCGCCCGAGAAATGGCCGACCGGGTGATGGCCCTGGTCCCCGACGCGCACATCGTTGTCAAGGCAGCCGCCGTTTCCGACTACAGCCCGATCCGAGCCGCCGGCCATAAAATGAAAAAGGACGGGGACGCCCAGACGCTGGATCTCGTCCGAACCGTCGACATCCTCGAAGAGATCGGAAAAATCAAAGAAAACCGAGTTCTCGTCGGGTTTGCCGCCGAAACCCGGACCCTTCGGGAAAATGCCTTGGCGAAACTGAAGGCCAAAAACCTGGATTTCATCGTCGGCAACCTGATCGGCCCCGCCGACTCCGGTTTCAATTGCAATACCAACACGGTCACCCTCTATTATCCGGACAACCGGGAAGAAGCACTGCCCACTCTGGACAAACTCGATGTCGCCCACCATATTCTAGATCGAGCACTTGAGATATATTCCACACGTTGACGTTGGCCCATCGCTTCCATTTAAGACCAGGCATCGGCGATGCCGCAGCCGATGGCCTCAGCGCTTATGGGTATCAAAGGCAAGAGGTTTGGCTTATGCAGCCCATTGATGACGCTCGAGCGTTTCTTAGAGATCTTTCTAAAGCGCTTAAACACTATTCCGAACAGGGGCTGAACGGATATGACTGCTCGACGGCGTCCCTGGAGCGGATGGACCGGTGGCCGTCCGCGACCAATCGGGGGGGGCGATTTCAATCCCCTGAGACTCTCGAAGCAATCGAAGACGATTTGTTCGATTGCAGGCGATGCAAACTTCACGAAAAGCGGCAGCGGATCGTGTTCGGCACCGGCTCCCCTCATGCGCCCCTCATGTTCGTCGGCGAAGGGCCGGGCAGGGAAGAAGACCAAAAGGGCGAGCCATTCGTCGGCGCAGCGGGGCAACTGCTTACCAAAATAATTGAGGCGATCCATTTGACCCGGGAATCCGTTTACATCTGCAACATCGTCAAATGCCGTCCCCACAACAATCGCAACCCCCATCCCGATGAGATCGAGACCTGTCTGCCCTTTTTAAAACGTCAGATCGCCGCTGTCGGTCCCCAATTCATCGTCAGCCTGGGGTCGGTGGCCACCCAAACGCTCCTGAACACCGATCGGCCCATATCCCGGCTGAGAGGCCGGTTTCACGAACTCGACGGCGGTATTCGACTGCTGCCCACCTACCATCCGGCCTATCTGCTCAGAAACCCTGAAAAGAAGCGGGATGTCTGGGAAGACATGAAACTGCTCATGCAGGTGTACCCCTATGACCCTTAAGGTCGGCATCGCAAGTGCGCTCCTTGTGCTCCTTGCCGGATTCGGCATCTCCCACGGTCAGGAAAGCGGGTCCTATCACGTGATGTCGGTGTCGGATGCCATCGGTCCCGGTGTGACGGCCTTTATCCAATCGGGTATCCGGCAGGCGGAGGCCGAAGACTCCCGTTGTCTTATCATCCGTCTGGATACTCCGGGCGGGCTGGCGGACGCCATGCGCCGCATTGAAATGGAGATAATGTCCAGCCGGGTCCCCATCGTGGTCTACGTGTCCCCTTCGGGGGCCAGGGCCGCATCGGCGGGCGTCATGATCACCGTTGCCGCCGATGTGGCAGCCATGGCGCCCGGCACCAACATCGGCGCCGCCCACCCCGTCGGAGCGATGGGGGGCGAGATATCGGAAACCATGTCCAAAAAGGTGGTCAACGACATGGTGGCCCATGCCCGGAGCGTGGCCCAGCAGCGGGGGCGAAACGCGGACTGGGTGGAAAAAGCCATACGGGAGAGCGTTTCGATCACCGAAAGGGAGGCGCTCGAAAAAAACGTGATCGAGCTGATTGCCGAGGACGTCGATGATCTGGTTGCTCAACTCGACGGTCGGGAGATACCGGGCAAGGGCAAGATCGCTACCGCAGGTGCTGAGCGGGTCGACATTCAGGAGGGAATGAGAACCCGGGTGCTCCGACTCATTTCCAACCCGAATGTGGCCTATATTCTAATGATGATCGGACTTGCCGGCCTTTATTTCGAACTCTCCCACCCCGGTGCCATTTTCCCTGGAGTGATCGGTGGCATTTCCCTGATATTGGCCTTTTTCGCTTTTCAGGCCTTGCCGGTCAACACCGTCGGGATTCTGCTGATTCTGCTGGCGGTGGTTTTGTTCATCCTGGAGATAAAGGTGACCAGTTACGGAATGCTCAGCCTTGCGGGCATTTTATGCCTGTCCCTGGGATCCCTCATGCTCTTCGACAGCCAAAACCCTGAATTCCGACTGTCCCTGCAGGTGGTGGTAACGGCCGTTTTTACCATTTCCGCTTTTTTCCTGGGCATGATCTGGCTGGTGATCAAGGCCCAGGTCCCTGCCAGCCGCACCGGTTCTGCCGGATTGATCGGCCAGGTCGGCGTCGTCAAGCATGCCATCGCCCCGGAGGGCAAGCTCCTGGTTCACGGTGAGTTGTGGAAAGCCCGTTCCGCATCGCCCATACCGGAGGGCACATCGGCGGTCGTGGTCGATGTGGACGGCCTGACCCTGTCGGTTAGGCCGGTGACCGACGCCGAAACGCTCCCCGTCGACGCCCATACCCGATAATGCAGTCCTCTGGAGGTTGTCATGTTCTATCCAACCGTTTTTGTGATCGTTTTGGTGGTGTTGTTCCTGGCCGCCGCCATCCGCGTGTTGAACGAATACGAGCGGGGGGTGGTATTCCGGCTTGGGCGGGTTATCGCGGCCAAGGGGCCGGGGTTGATCATCCTGATTCCGGTGATCGACAAGATGGTCAAGGTCAGTCTGCGGTTGGTGGCGATGGATGTGGATCCCCAGGACGTGATTACCCGTGACAACGTCTCGGTCAAAGTCAATGCTGTGATCTATTTCCGGGTGGTCGACCCGGTAAAGGCCATCATCGAGGTCGAGAATTATGCCTACGCCATGTCCCAACTGGCCCAGACGACCCTCCGAAGCGTCTGCGGGCAGATGGAGCTGGACGATTTGCTCTCCGACCGGGAGCGTATCAACAGTGATCTGCAGGAAATCCTGGATACCCACACCGATCCCTGGGGTATCAAAGTGGCCACCGTCGAATTGAAACATATCGACCTTCCTCAGGAGATGCAGCGGGCCATGGCCAAACAGGCCGAGGCGGAGCGGGAGCGGCGATCGAAGGTCATCAACGCCGAAGGAGAGTTTCAGGCTGCGGCAAAGCTGGCAGAGGCAGCCGTCATCATCGAAAAACACCCTGTGGCGCTGCAGCTTCGTTACCTGCAAACCGTCACTGAAATGGCCACGGAGAGCAACTCGACGACCATTTTCCCCATACCCATTGATCTGTTCAAGCCGCTGCTGGCATCGGCCTCGGAGCGGATTGCATCGGTCGGCAGCGAGGATGGGGATGGTTGACAATGCGGGGCAGGTTGCAGTATTCACCCCCATTTAATCCGCCCATCGGCGTTGGCGCTTCCCGGGAGCGGTCCGATCAGAGGGGCGGGCCGGTAGGAACTCTTTTGGCGGAATCCGGATTCGACCAGCCTTCGCCGATGTCTTTCAACCCCAAGCAACGATGAGGAGCGAGAGGATATGGGAGGAAAAAAGAAGGAAGGAAAAGAGAAACCGTTGGAGAAGATGACGGCCAAAGAACTGCGTGAGATGGCCAAAGAAATCCCTGACATCACAGGCGCGCACGGGATGAACAAACCGGAACTCATCAGCGCTGTCAAACTGGCCAAGGGCATTGAGGAGTCAGGGAAGAAAAAGAAGTCATCCATGCGGGATGTCAAGGCGAAGATCAAAGTTCTCAAGGCGGAGCGAGCTTCAGCCCTTGAGTCGAAGGATGGGCGCGCAGCGTCGATTCTCAGGCGAAAGATCTCCCGCTTGAAGAAACAAACCCGACGGTCTGCCTGAGGAGGGAACGGTCCCCATGGATCAGGCCTTTTCCGGAGCGAAAGCGCAAGCTGCAGCGGCGTCGGAAGCCATCGAGCCCCTGAAGCGTATAGATCCCCGTCACATGGCATTCGATATCGACGGTGTCGTCGCCGATACCATGAGGCTCTTTCTGGATATCGCCAGGGACGAGTTCGGCCTCCGACACCTGCGCTACAACGATATCACCTCCTATTCCCTGGAGGCCTGCCTGGATGTGGAGCCGGACCGCATCGAGCGCATCGTCGAGCGTCTCCTTGGAGCGGAGGCCACATGGAGGCTCACGCCCATGGACGGGGCTCCCGAGGTGGTGAACCGGATGGGAAAGGAAACGGGGTCTGTGCTGTTCGTGACGGCCCGGCCGCGGGCCGAGGAAATCGAAGCCTGGCTGGGCAAGATACTTCATCTGCCGACTCCGGCCATCCGCGTTGTGGCTACCGGTAACTTCGACGGCAAATCCGAAATTCTCAGAGATCACGGCATTCGCTATTTTGTGGAAGATCGACTGGAGACCTGCTTTTTGATGGATAAAGACGGAATTACCCCCATCGTGTTCCGGCAGCCTTGGAATCGGTCGGCCCATCCGTTCATAGAGGTGGGCAACTGGCAGGAAATCGGCGAATTGGTTTTCCCGTGACCGGTGGCTCCCTGTCGGGACTGGCGTGGTCGTGGCCCCGCAGCGTGCCGGTGCATCACCGGCGGAGAAAAGACCCTATGGCGGCTGGCTCGTCTTATGGACAGCGGTTGATCGATGATTTCATCAGCGCCCTATCGGCTGAAAAGGGATACTCCGCCCATACCTGCCGGGCCTACCGAAGAGATCTGGCTTCCTTTGCCGATTTCGTGACCGGTGATGGCAAGGCGGAGAGTTTTGATCCGGGGCAGGTCGACCACCTGGAGGTGAGGGCCTGGCTGGGAAGGCTTCACCGGACCAACAGCAAATCGACCATGGCGCGGAAATTATCGGCCCTGCGGACTTTCTATCGGTTTCTAATGCGCCAGGGAAGCGTTCGGATGAATCCGGCCGAGTCCGTCAGAACTCCCAAACAGGAGCAACCGATACCGGGATGCCTCACCGTCGACGATATCTTTCGACTCCTGGATACCCTGCCCAACGACAGTCTCTTAGAGATGAGGAACCGGGCTATCTTCGAAACGCTCTATTCCTGCGGGCTTCGGGTGAGTGAGCTGACGGGCCTCGATACGGGCGACATGGATTTGAGCCAGGGAATCATCCGAGTGACGGGAAAGGGGAGAAAACAGCGCCTGGTTCCAATCGGCAGCAAGGCGATCAGTGCCATCAAGGCCTACCGCAGACGGTTGGCCGGGGAGTCACCCGGCGGCAAGTCGGAGAGCGTCCCCTTGTTTCTGAACAAAAACGGTCGGCGCTTGACCGCCAGGTCTGTGGCGAGAATACTGGATCGTCTCGTGGTGAGCTGCGGATTTCTGACCCCGGTATCTCCCCACACCCTCCGCCATTCCTTTGCAACCCATCTTCTCAACGCCGGGGCGGACTTAAGGGTGGTGCAGGAGCTGTTGGGCCATGAGAGTTTATCCACGACTCAAAAATACACCCACGTCAATATCGATCGGCTGATGGAAGCATACGACAACGCCCACCCGCGAAAATAGCACACAGAGGCCACCAATGACCCTGACACCCACTGACCGATTCCATGGCACGACCATTCTGGCGGTCAGAAGAAACGGAAAGCTCGCCCTCGCCGGGGACGGCCAGGTGACACTGAATAACACCGTGATCAAGCACCGCGCCCGGAAGGTTCGCCGCATCTTCAACGAGCGGATTCTTGTCGGGTTTGCCGGCGCCACCGCCGATGCCCTGACCCTGTCGGAGAAACTGGAGGCAAAGCTCGAGCGTTACAACGGCAATTTGACCCGAAGTGCTGTCGAACTGGCCAGGGACTGGCGGGCCGACAAATACCTCAGGCGCCTGGAAGCGCTGATGATCGCCGCTGATGACAGCGGCCTGTTTCTTCTCTCCGGCACCGGGGATGTGATCGAACCGGACCGGGATATCGCTGCCATCGGCTCCGGAGCCGTAGCGGCTCAATCGGCGGCCTGGGCCCTTTTCGATGAAACCGAGATGACTGCGGCGGCGATCGTTCGAAAGGCCATGGAAATCGCCGCCGCCACCTGCGTGTTCACCAATAGCGAGATCCATGTGGAGGAACTGTAAGCGCCGCTGCCTCCGGGAAGGGAGCGATCGTCATGGGAAGGGTTTCGATTTCCCCGGAACCGGGGAGCGCATCCCGGTGATGGAGTGTCCCCGGCGCAAGCTGCCTAGACGCAAAGGACGTCAATCATGTTACCGCAAATCGCCCCTCCGGCAATGGAGCACCTCAAGCCCTCGGAAATCGTCCGAGAATTGGATCGATACATCGTCGGCCAGCACAAGGCCAAGCGCTCGGTGGCCATTGCCCTGCGCAACCGCTGGCGGCGACAACAGGTTCCCGAAGACCTGAGGGATGAAATCGCCCCCAAGAACATCATCATGATCGGGCCCACCGGCGTCGGAAAGACCGAGATCGCTCGGCGGCTTTCCAACATGGCCGATGCCCCGTTCACCAAGGTGGAGGCCTCCAAATTCACCGAAGTGGGATATGTGGGCAGGGATGTGGAGTCCATGGTTCGGGATCTGGTGGAACTCACCGTCACCCAGCTGAAGGTCCGGGAGCAGGAGGACGTTGCCGAGAAAGCCAAAGGTCTCGCCGAGGAGCGGATGTTGGATCTGCTCTTGCCCAAGGCATCGTCGCCTGCGGGGTCCGGCGGCAGTCAGCCAGCGACGGCGCTGGTGCAGGACACCGACAATCAGGAGTCCGCTTCCCGCACCCGTGAGAAACTGCGGCGGATGCTGAGGGAGGGGCGGTTGGACGATCGGATGGTGGATCTGGAATTGGCCGACCGCTCTACCCCTATGGTGGAGATCTTCTCCAACATGGGCATGGAGGAGATGGGAATCAATTTCAAGGACATGTTGGGGGGATTGTTGCCCAAGCAGACCAAGAAGCGGAAGATGAAGGTGCCGGAGGCCATGGGAATTCTCGCTCAGGAGGAAGCCCAGGGACTTGTGGACATGGAGAAGGTGGTTCGCTCAGCGGTAGAGAAGGTAGAGCAGTCCGGCATCATCTTTCTTGATGAGATCGACAAGATCGTCGGTAAGAAGGAAAGCCATGGACCGGACGTTTCCAGGGAGGGCGTTCAGAGGGACCTGCTCCCCATCGTGGAGGGAAGCACCGTGATGACCAAGTACGGGCCTGTCCGCACCGACCACATTCTCTTTATCGGCGCAGGCGCCTTTCATGCCATCAAGCCCTCGGATCTGATTCCGGAACTCCAGGGGCGGTTTCCGATTCGAGTGGAGCTCGAGGCCCTTGGGC
>JASFIA010000034.1:0-10447 GCA_050122915.1 Desulfobacterales bacterium
GTTAAAGGCGATCCCCTGGGTAGAGAGCCGGGCGGCCGATGCGATGCAGATGACCGATGATAC
The DNA here is from genome assembly GCA_050122915.1 of Desulfobacterales bacterium. GTDB lineage: Bacteria > Desulfobacterota > Desulfobacteria > Desulfobacterales > UBA5852 > CALNZV01. The sequence continues at coordinate 64 of JASFIA010000034.1, forward strand.
CCGATCCGGATATCTCAGGGACCATTCAAGGGCTTGGAACCCGCCCATGGATCCTCCGACGACACATAGCAGCCGGGATATGCCCAAGTGGTCGATCAGATGGCGCTGAGCGTTGACCATGTCGCCGATGGTGATGATTGGAAAATCGGTCCCATAGGGTTTCTGCGTGCTGGCATTGATGGTTCCGGGGCCGCTGGACCCCCGGCATCCGCCGATGACATTGGAGCATATCACCCAGTATTTCCGGGTGTCGAATGCCTTGCCGGGACCGATCATTCCGTCCCACCATCCGGTGCGCCGATCGTTGGGTGAGCGATATCCAGCGGCATGGGCGTCGCCGGAAAGGGCATGACAGACGAGAACGGCGTTCGATCGATCGTCATTGGGCTCTCCGTAAGTCTCATAGACGATGTCAACGGGTCCCAGTGAATGACCGGAATCGAGAAGGAGCGGGTCCTCCTCGCTGCCGAAGCTGAAGCGGCATTCTTCCACCAGGCCGACGGAATGCTTGTCCATTGTGCTCCTGGGGCTTTTGGCCCTCATCCTTATCGTCTCCGGTTAGGCCGGGATGGTTTCAAAAGAAAAGGCTCATTTCCGACGGGCCCCGGTGGCTCAAGGCCACCGGCAAGCGGGACCGGCTGCCCTGACGATCCTGTCCGTTCATTCCCGTTTTCGTTGGCTTACCCCTGCGCCGGCTGCCGCGAAAAGCGGCCAAATGATCAGCTGCGCCCGGTACTTGCCGTCAGGGCCTGGTCCAGGTCGGCGATAATATCGTCGACATCCTCTATGCCCACACTGAGGCGAATAAAATCCGGCGTGACACCGGCCGCCTCCTGTTCGGTTTCAGACAGCTGTTCATGGGTGGTCGATGCCGGATGAATGATCAGGCTCTTGGCATCGCCGATGTTGGCCAGATGGCTGAAGAGTTTGACGCTTTCGATACATTTCACCGCAGAAGTTTCTCCGCCCCGAATCCCGAATCCCACCAATGCCCCCTGTCCCCTGGGCAGGTATTTGTCTTTGAGCGCGTAGGTGGGAGAGGACTCAAGCCCGGGATAACGCACCCAGTCGACGCGGGGATGACTTTCGAGGAATCGGGCAACGGCGATACCGTTCGCCGAGTGCCTCTCCATTCTGAGATGGAGTGTTTCCAATCCCTGAAGGAACATCCATGCGTTGAAAGGGCTGAGGGCGGCCCCCATGTCCCTCAGTCCCAGAACCCTTGCCCTCACAATAAACGTCATCGGACCGAATGTCTCGAGAAACCGCAGGCCGTGATAGGCTGGCTCGGGCTCCAGAAAATGTGGGAATCGTCCGGATCCCGACCAGTCGAAGTCTCCGGAATCGACAATGACCCCGCCGATGGAGGTGCCGTGCCCCCCGATGAATTTGGTGGCGGAATGGACCACCACCGCCGCGCCGAATTCAAAGGGTCGCGTCAGGTAGGGCGTGGTGACGGTATTGTCCACAACGGTGGGGATCCCCAACCGGCGACCGATGCCAGCGACGCTCTCGATGTCCACGATGTCTAGCTTGGGGTTTCCGATGCTTTCGATAAAAAACGCGCGGGTGCGGTCGGTCACCGCCGATTCCCAGGCATTCAAATCCGATGGGGAAACGAACACCACCCGAAGGCCCAGATTTTTCAGCGTGTGGTTGAAGAGGCTTATGGTGCCGCCATAAAGGTCGGTCGAGGCAACGATTTCATCTCCGGCTTTGGCCAGTGTCAGCAGCGTCAGTGTAATCGCTGCCTGGCCTGACGCCACGGCCAAGGCGCCAACGCCTCCCTCGAGATCAGCCATCCGCTTTTCAAATACTTCGGTGGTGGGGTTCATGATGCGTGTGTAGATATTTCCGAACTGTCGCAAACCGAAAAGCTCTGCGGCATGCCCCGTATCGTCGAAGGTGTAGCTGGCGGTCTGGTATAGCGGGACGGCCCTGGCATGGGTTTGGGGGTCCGGTTCATGTCCGCTGTGAATGGCCTTGGTCGCAAACTTTGTTATCCCATCAGTCATGTGGCCTCCTTGGCACCGTGGTCTCAGTGCACTAATCGTGACCTGAATGCCTCTCGAGTGCGGACCCGCCGGGACTGTCAGGAATCGGCGGAGTTGCTCTCCGGGCCTCCGTTGGTTGTCAATTTACCTGTCAGGTATCAGTTGGTTTCTGCCGATGAAGGAAATGGGCTTCGTCGGCCGGTTTTTTCCCGTCCCCGGAACTGACTGCGTGAACGGACTCGGTTGCGGGGAGTCGATTATCATCCGGTTGCGGTGCAACGGCCGCAGCCAACACGCATATCATTCACCAAACGTTCAAAATAATGTCATTTGGGTAACTTGCAATCCCAACCCGGGGCTGCCGGGAAAGGCGGCATGGAGCCGCCATGATCGACCGCGTGGGTCAAACGCGATGATATCGTGTGATCAACGCCAAACCTGACCAAAGGCGGTGACGGAACGCCACGGGTCTTGAAAGAGACAGCCGGGTTGCCCGGGAATACGGATCTCGCCGAACGACTCCGGACGAACGGGTGCGTTCGGCTTTTTACGATTCTTAAACCGCTGCGAAAAATGAAACCGTTTCGACGATCCTACACGGCATTTCTTCTGGTGCTTACCTTCGGCATGGCCGCGGCCTGCTGGAGCGAATGGAAACCGCTCCGTCGGCTGGAAACGGTGGTGTTTGATCGCCTTTCCATTATGCGGACGATACCAGGCGGCGGGTCCGTCGTCCTTGTTGCCATCGATGACGACAGCATTCGCCGCAAAGGCGGGTGGCCCTGGTCCAGAGGGGATCTTGCAACAGTCATCGACCGCCTTTCGGCGGCGGGCGCCAGGGCCATCGGTCTGGAGATGCTCTACCCGGAAAAAGTTGCCGACCACCCAATCGACGCCGTTCCTGGCGAGGATTCCGGCGCCCCTTTTTGCGATCCTGTTCCACCGGGATCCTCCGCCGGTGACCAAGGGATTGGTCTCCGAAACCGACGAGACGGGGATCATCGGTTGATGGCGGCCGTCCGGTCCGCCAGAAATCTGGTGCTGCCCCTCCGCCTCATCGATGCGCACAGCCGACCCAGTGATCCTCGAATCGATGCCTTTATTCGAATACACTCTCTGCCGCTGGTCGATGGGACCAAAAAGGGCATGGCGTCCGTTAACCGCTGGGCGGCGGGAATCGATGCTCGGTGGTTTGCGGAAGTGGTCCCTGCCGCTGTCGTGGCCCCCTATCCAGATCTATGCGGAAAGGCCGGAGGACTCGGCCACGTCAGTGGTTCAACCGATGCGGACGGTCTATGCCGGTTCGATACCCTCCTGATTCCGTTTCGGGACCGGTTGGTGCCGAGCTTTGCTCTTCAGCTCGCGATTAAAGCCATGGATGGAGACATCCGACGGCTGTCTATTCACTCGCCGGGTCCGTCGGCAAGGTCCCTGGAAATCGGAACGGCTCGAATTGGGTCGGACCGGTTTTTCCGGTTCTATATCGACGGCGGCCAGGTAATCGATCGTTTTGAGGAGGTCTCCTTCGTCGATGTTCAGGAGGGGCGCCTCGGCGACGAGATGTTCCGAGATCGCGTGGTTCTGATCGGTCCGACGTCGGCGATGATTACGGAACTGCTTCCGGGGCCTCTCGGTCAGCGGCGGTCCTCGGTGCAGTATTCTGCCGCAGCCGTGGACGGATTGATCCGGGGCGTTTCCATCCAGAGGCCACCCTGGGCCATTGCCATTGAATTGGGTGCACTGCTGTACGTTGGCTTTTTCCTTTGGGCGGTCATTCCCCGGGTTCAGAAGCGGATCGGCGGATTGATACTGGGTGCTTTTCTGATCGTCTGGACCGCGACCGTTGTGACGCTCTTCAAGGTGGCCGGACTCTGGCTCTTTTGGTTTCCCCCTGTGATTTTGGCCCTGTCAGGGGGGGTGCTGGCCGTTGGGCGGCGGCGAACCATTGCGCTTTATCGCAAAAACGCCGAACTCATCCGGACCCTGGCCGTCGTCTATCAAGGGCAGGGACAGCTTGAATTGGCCGCTGAACAACTGCTCGCCGGTCCGGTGGAAGACCGATCGATGAAATCCGCCTTCTACCAGCTGGGCATGGAACTGGAGCGGAAGCGTCACTACAGCAGAGCATTGGAACTCTATGAGCATCTGCTGCGATTCGGCCGATACCGTGATGTTCGTCAGCGGGTGCGACAGCTTCGATCGGCTGGAGCACTCGTCACCTCCGACGGGGAACCCCAGAGCGCCGGGACCCTCGTGTTGACGGGTGGACCCTCACGGCCGACCTTCGGCCGCTACGAGGTTGTGTCCGAGCTTGGACAGGGTGCCATGGGAACCGTTTTTCTGGGTAAAGACCCCAAGATCAACAGGGAAGTCGCCATCAAGACCCTGGACTATCAATCGATTCCCCCCGGTGAACTGGGAGACATGAAGGCACGGTTTTTCAGGGAGGCCGAGGCTGCCGGAAAACTTTCCCACCCGAGTATCGTAACCGTCTTCGACGTGGGGGAGGAGCACGACATGGCTTATATGGCCATGGAGCGGCTTGACGGCGAGGAGTTGACCGTCTGGTGCACCGGGGAAAAACGCCAGCCGGTAAACCGGGTGGTCGCGGTGATGCTCACCGTAGCGGAGGCCCTCGACTATGCGCATCGGGAAGGGGTGGTGCATCGGGACATCAAACCCGCGAACATCATGGTGCTCAAGGCCGGCGGGGTCAAAGTGGCCGACTTCGGCATTGCACGCATCATGGACCATTCTAAAACCAAAACCGGAATCGTCATGGGCACCCCAACCTACATGTCCCCGGAACAGATCGCCGGTAAGAGGGTGGACGGTCGCTCAGACCTCTTTTCCCTGGGCGTGGTCTTTTATGAACTGCTGACCGGCAAACGGCCTTTTTCCGGGGACAGCATGACCGCCCTCATGTACGCCATCTCGAAATCCCCCCACACCCCCATCCTTCAGGTGCGGCCGGATCTGCCCGAGTGCTGTGCAGCGGTCGTGGAGCGGTTGCTGAGGAAGGGGGTGACCCGTCGGTTCAAGAACGCCGGGGTGCTGGCCGACACCCTGCGGATCTGCTGCAATGATTTGGGGGATTGAATGCGGAAGCCTATTACCGTTGCGTCGACAATCGCTGAAGTGTTTCCGCAGTCGGGGCGCTACGGGAAGGATTGCCGGCTCCAACGAGGGCCTGACCGTTTTTCGGAAACGCCATAGATGAGCGCCGAACCCAAAGATCAACAAAGGAGACAGTCGATGCTGAAAATTTCCCTCGAATTCAATGGCAAGGTGATCGATTCCTGCACGATGGATAAACCTGAAGTGCTGATCGGCCGAAACAGGGGCAACGATATCGTAATCGACAACCTGTCCGTTTCCGACCGACACGCCCGTATCGTCAAGGAAGACAACCAATACATCCTTGAGGATCTGGGCAGCACCAACGGCACTTTTTCTGGTATTCGCAGGATCAAACGGATGGCGTTGGGCAGCGAAGAGGATGTGGTCAAAGTCGGCAAGCACCACCTGAAACTCCAGGTCATGGGCCCCAAGGTATCTTCACCGGATTTTCAGCGCACCATCAAGGTTGACACAGGGGGGATCTAACCGTCTATAGTGGGGCATTCAGGCGCGGCCCAGCCGTTGGGATGCATCCCAACGGCTGCCGATACGACCATACCCCCGATGGAGATGCCGAATGCCCCGTTCGCCCCTTTCCGATCCCCTTGCCCGAACGGTCATAGACTCTCTCTCCGCCCACATTGCCATTTTGGATGCGGACGGCGTCATCATTGACGTCAACCGTGCGTGGAAGGCCTTTGCCATCGCCAATGGGGCTGATGAGGATGCGGATTTTTTAGGGATCAATTACCTTACCGTCTGTGATGCCGTATCCGGACCCGGGGCCTCGGACGCCCGGGCTGTTTCGGGAGGGATCCGCAAGGTCGCGGGAGGCGAGCAGGACTCCTTTCTCTACGACTATCCCTGCCATTCGCCGGATGGCAAGCATTGGTATTACATGAGGGCCATCCGAATGGCCGGGGAAGGACCGATTCGCATCGTGGTCAGCCACGAGGACATCACCGCCCTAAAACTCACCGAGGAAGCCCTTAGGAGAAGCCAGCAGCGTCTTCAATCCCAGAAAATGAGCCTCCAAGAGGCCAATATCGCCTTGAAAGTATTGCTGAAACAACGGGAGGAAGACCGGGAGGAACTGGAGCGAAAGGTCCTGGTCAACATCAAGGAGCTGGTGTTGCCCTATGTGGAAAAAATGAAAAAGGCCCGCCTGAATCCGAGGGATCGGACCCTCGTTGACATCATCGACAGCCATCTGAGGGATGTGATATCGCCCTTTCTTCAAAAACTCTCCAACATGGATATCCTGTTGACCCCGCAAGAGATTCATGTGGCGGGTCTGGTCAAAGACGGCCTTTCCAGCAAGGAGATTGCCGACCTGCTGCACATTTCCGTTGCCACGGTACAATTTCACCGAAAAAGCCTGAGGACCAAATTGGGCCTTCAGAACCGCCGGATCAATCTGAGAACCTACCTGATGTCGCAATCCTAAGGTCGCCCGGCGGAAATCGTTTTATCTCCGAAGCGGACAGTGCTTCCTCATCTCATCTGGCCACCATGGCCCGCATCATGTCCCCGGCGTTTTCGGCATGATCCGCTATGGAGCCGATCAGTTCGGCAAGTCGGATCGTATGAAAGACGGTAACCGGGTCGTCCTTGATCTGGAAGGCCTTGGCTTTGAGGGTTTCTTCGATCTGGTCCGCGTTGTGTTCCTGGTCCCTGATGGAGCGGATGATTTCTTTGACGGCAACCCGCCGGCTTTCGGAATAGGTTTTGAAATAGAGGCGGGCCTCACTCACCATGCGGTGCAGTTCGTCGATGGGGTCAATGACGGCGTCGACGAGCAGCAGCACTTCTTTCTTGACGGATTCAGGGACATCGGTCTCGACTCGGAAAGATACCCAGTCCAGTACGTCCTGCACACTGTCGAGGACGCTGTCCTGCTCCCGAAGGTAGCGAAAGAGCTGGAACTTGTCCACGGGCAGCAGGGTCCCTTTCGGGATGTGGCCCCGGATCCGGCGTTTGATGGCGTCGGCTTGGTGTTCCTGGTCATTGACCTGGGCCCTGAGGTCAGCAAACCGTTTGCATCGCCTGGATACGTGGCACTCCATGGCCTGCTGGAAAACCCATGCGCAGTCCTTGACGGTTTCAGCATGCTCCTGAATGCCGTCGAACGGCGAGGTCACGAAAAGGGATAGGAATGGAATGCGCATCGCTTGCCCCTCTCTAAAGAATGGTGTGAAGAATTTTGAACAATACCATGCTGGATACAGCGGCTGCCGGAACCGTCAGCACCCAGTAGATCATGATTTGGAAAATGATCCTAAAATCAACCGCCTCGATGCCGCGGGCCAGGCCGACGCCCATGACCCCCCCGACGGCAGCGTGGGTGGTGGATACGGGCAGGCCGAGCTTCGAGGCGACCAGCACCGTCGTTGCCGCCGCAAAGTCCACCGAAAATCCCCGGGTATTGGTGAGCGTGGTAATCCGTCGACCAATGGTGTCCATGACCCTGTGACCTGCCATGGCGATGCCACAAGCAATGCCGACGCCTCCGAACAGCAGAAGAAAGAAGGGTACCGGAACCTGGGTGCCGACACTGCCGGTTTTGACCAAAAAATAGATGACCGCCAGTGGCCCGATGGCATTGGCCACGTCGTTGGCTCCCTGGGCAAGGGCGACATAGCACGATGTGCCGATCTGTATCCGGCGGAATACTTCCTCCGCCAGATGGTTGCCGGCACGCCCAACAAGCCGTTTGAGGGCAATACGACTCAAAGCGCCCAGGATGCAGGCCCCCGATAGGGCAACTGCGACGGCGGCGAAGGTTCCCATTGCAAGGGTCTTGCCTACGGGTGTTTTGAACAGAAACGATAAAATCACTACGAATACGGCGGCGCCTACAAACCACGGGGAATGCTTAATCGCCAAGCCTCCGGGATCGGGTCGTGATAAAATGAGCCTTACGATTGCCTTGAAGACGGCAAACCCGATCACCAGAGAGAATATCGGCGAAATGATCCAGCTGAGAACCACCGCACCCAGTTTCGGCCAGTTGACCACCGAGACCCCGCCGGCCATGATACCGAAGCCGATCATGGAACCGACGATGGAATGGGTGGTGGACACTGGCAACGACTTCCAGGTGGCAAAGGATACCCAGAGAGCGGCGGCCAGAAGGGCGGAGAAGGCCCCGATCAATGCGAGGTGGGGGTCGGCCAGGACGTCAGCGGCGACGATGCCTTTCCGGATGGTGTTGGTCACATGGGAGCCGATAAACGCCGCCCCGATGATGTTCAAAATACCGGCAATAAGAACCGCCTGTCGGATCGTAATGGCCTTTGCGCCTACGGCGGACGCCATCGAGTTGGCCACATCGTTGGCCCCGATGTTCCAGGCCATGTAAAATCCGAAAACATATCCAGCCAGAAGCAGTATTAGTTCCTGTGACATCTCACCGCCTATAGAAGGATGATCGGGGCATCGATTCAGTCGATTATCGGGAAGTGTGAGGCTTAAGAGGGAGCCGAATGTCAAAACGGCTTCCCTGTCCCGGGGTGCTCTCGACCGTCACCTGTCCACCGTGGGCAAGGGCAATATGCTTGACTATGGCAAGGCCGAGACCGGTGCCCCCGCTGTTTCGGCTTCTGGCTTTGTCGACGCGGTAAAACCGCTCAAAGAGGCGTGATTGATGCTTTGCGGGGATACCGATACCGTTGTCTTCCACCTGAAGCACCAGATCCTGGCCATCGGTGCGGGCGCCGACGCGGATCGTGCCGCCCGCTTCGGTGTAATTGATGGCATTGTCGATAAGATTCGAAAGAGCGCGTTCAACCATGAGGGTGTTGATGGTTCCGGTCAGGCTGGCCTGGCATTCGGTATGGATCCGAATGCCCTTCCGGTCCGCCTTTTCACGGCAGACGGCTACCGATCGATCGATAATCGGCAACAGGGGACTGGTCTGCCGTTCGATGTCGTCGGCTTCCACTCGCTGCTCGATGTGAGAAAGGCTGATCAGATCCTCCAGAATGGCGATCAGCCGTTCCACATGGCGCTGGATGATGGCTAGAAAGCGGCGGCTTTCATCGGGATCGAGGTGGCCGTCGTCGATAAGGGTTTCCACAAATCCCTTGATGGCGGTAATCGGTGTCTTAAGCTCGTGGGAGACATTGGCGGCAAACTCCTTTCGAATGGTTTCGAGGGATTTGAGACGCGTGACGTCGTCAAGAACGAACAACGTGCCCACGTGCCGGTTTTCCCCATCCAGAAGGGGAGCGCCGTGTACCCTCAAAGAGCGCTCCCGATCCAGAAAAAGGGTGATGTCTCCTTGAACCGTTTTGGCTGTAGCCAAGGCATTTTGAACCAATTTTTCAAACTCCGGGCTTCGGATGATCTCCTGTAGGCTGCGGCCTACCAGCAGGCCTTTACCGGTGTTCAAGAGCCGTTCGACCGCCCGATTGCCGAAGACCACCTTCTCGCTTTGGTCGATGGCCAATACCCCTTCGGTCATGCTGGACAGAAGGGCCTCCAGGTCGCTTCGTTGACGAACGATGGTTTGGATCCGGCTTTCCAGCTTTTCGGCCATTTGATTCATGGATTCGGCCAGGGTGGCCATTTCTTCTGATGTGGGAATCGGCAGCCGGTGGCCGAGATCGCCTGAAGAAAAGCGGTCGGCGCCTCTGGTGAGTTCTTCGACCGGTCGGCTGATTCGTTTGGCCACCATCAGGCTGATGGGCAGTATGGCGAGGGCAATGGCCAGCGCCCCGACGATGATCCGCCGCTGAATGCTGCGCAGTTCATCGTCGATGGATGAGGCGGATACCGAGGTTCTTAGGGTTCCAGCCACTTTTCCGTTTTGAAACAGAGGAATGGCGACATAGATCATGCGCTGTGTGAGGGTGGTGCTGAAGCGGGTTGAGGTACCGACGCTTCCATTGACGGCGGTTTTGACTTCCGGTCGATCGGAATGGTTCTCCATTTCCCGAGGATCGTTGAAGGAGTCGCCGATTACCCGGCCTGAGGACAATATAACGGTTGCCCTAATCCCCGAGGCGCTTCCTGCCTCACGGCATATGCGCTGAACGCTCTCGAGGTCACCTTCAGCCAAGGGATCAGAGATGGTTTTTTCAATCAGTTTGGCGGTGCGCTCCAGGTGGGCGGCCACCCTTTCGACATTGAATCGGCGCATGGTGACCGACATGAAGACGGTCGCTGCGGTGAGGCAAACCAGGACAACTCCCGTCACATACGGGTAGATTTGCCACACCAGCGGTCTTTTTTTCGGCACCGGAGCCTCCAGGCAATCGAGGGTCTCG